>NZ_JABUTB010000033.1 GCF_021443865.1 Clostridium sp. | reverse complement strand
TATTAATTTCATTTAAAAGTAACTTTTTAAAATCCTCTTTGAAATCTTCAATTTTATCGTAGGAATTTAAATCTAATCCATCTACTAAAGTTTTATCTACATCTATTTCATCTAAATAACTTTCTACTATATTATCCCTTACTTCTTTATTTGTATTTTTAATAACTTTATTCAATAAGTCCTTTATTTCTCTTACTTCTTCTTTTAAGTTTTCTTCTGGCTCTTTTGATTTATTATTTTCTTTTTCTATAATATCTCTAATGCTATTTAAAGAAGTTTTAAAACTATCTACGTCATTATTTTTATTTATTATATTTTTTTGTTTTTCTTTTTTGCTATTTTCTAAAGCAGCAGTTACTTCAATTAATTTTGGTTTAAAATATCCCTTAACTCCTGAGTCCCTTATTTTTCTTTGGCTAATTATAATAGCTTCATTACCTAGTTCATATCTCATTCTTGTTAAGGCTTCATTCATATTCTTAACTATATACTTCTTTATTATCATTGTAGTGATATAACTCCTTCTGTTCTTATTTCTACGTCGTTAGGAATTTCATTTAATGATATTATCATAACATGTGGAAATACCATTTCTATAAGCTTTCTAAATACTGGTCTTATATTAGGAGATACTAATATAATTGGTTGGTTATTATAGAAGTAAACTCTATCTAAAGTATCTCTTATACAATTAAATATCCTAGTAGTTGTATCTGGATCTACTGCTGGGAAAGAGCCTTGTATTGATTTTTGAGTATTAGCAGAAACTATTTCTTCAATTTGTGATGATAATGTTACAACAGTTATTGCTCTATCATCATCTATGATTTGATTACATATAGTTCTAGCTAAAGAAAATCTCACGTATTCTGTTAATAATTCTAAGTCTTTAGTTAGCCTTGAATTATCAGCTAAGGATTCCATTATAGTAACCATATCCTTTATTGGCACCTTTTCTCTTAATAGATTTTGTAATACCTTTTGAAGTTCTCCTATGGTCATAAGATCTGGAATAAGTTCGTCAACTACTGTACTATACTTATCTTTAGTATTTTCTACTATTAACTGTACTTCTTGCCTTCCTAATAATTCATAGGAATGTGATTTAATGGTTTCTGTTAAATGAGTTACCATAACAGTAGTTGGGTCTACAACTGTTAACCCTTTAATTTCTGCTTCTTCTCTTTGATCTTTATTTATCCAAACTGCTGGAAGATTAAAGGTTGGTTCTATTGTTCTTATACCTGCAATTTGTGAATTATCACCAGATGGATCCATGCAAAGAAGCATATTAGCCATAAGCTCTGCAGAAGCAATTACTGTACCTCTAATTTTTATTACATACTCATTTGTTTTTAATTGTAGATTGTCTCTAATTCTTATTGGTTGTACTACAATTCCCATTTCTATTGCACATTGTCTTCTAACTGATGCAATTCTTTGTAATAAATCTCCTCCAGTAGATTCATCCGCTAATGGAATTAAACCATATCCTATTTCTACTTCCATTGGCTCTACTGAAATTAAACTCATAACATTTTCTGGTTCTTTTCTTTCCATTTCAGTATATTCTTCTTCAACTCTTGCAAGTTCTATTTCTTGGGTTTTTTGTTCTTCCTTTATAAGCATAAATGTTGAAACTCCACCGGTAATTGCTGCCAATAAAAATGGTATCATTGGCATCCCAGGTATTAATGATAAGAAGAACATTACAGCTGATACTATTCCTAATGCAACTGGAAAAGCTGTAAGTTGTTTACTAAAGGTTTTACCAAAGTTATCTGAACTTCCTGATCTAGTAACTAATATACCTGAAGCTGTTGAAATTAATAGGGCTGGTATTTGGCTAACTAACCCATCACCAATTGTAAGTTTTGTATATAATTCACCAGCTTGTAAAAAACTCATTCCATTCATTACTCCAATTACCATACCAGCTATTATATTTATAATAGTAATTATAATACCTGCTATAGCATCACCTTTTACGAACTTAGAAGCCCCATCCATAGACCCATAAAAATCTGCTTCTGATTGTAAATCTTCTCTTCTTTTTCTTGCAGTAGTTTCATCTATTAAACCTGCATTTAAATCTGCATCTATACTCATTTGTTTACCTGGCATTGCATCTAATGTAAATCTTGCTGAAACTTCTGATACTCTACCAGCACCATTTGTAATTACAACAAATTGAATTATTATTATAATTAAAAATATAATAATACCAACTACGTAATTCCCACCTATAACAAATTCCCCAAAGGCTTCTATTATCTTCCCAGCACTTCCTTCACTTAATATAAGTCTTGTTGAGGAAATATTTAAACCAAGTCTTAAAAGAGTGGTAACAAGTAATAGTGTTGGGAAAACTGATAGTTGTAAAACATTAGTTGTAAACATTGTAATCATTATAATTAATGCAGATAATGTAATATTAAAGGCTAATAAAACATCTAAAAGGGCTGATGGAAGCGGTATAATTATCATAAGTACTATACCTAATACTCCAAAGGCCACCAAAACATCTGAATTTTTCTTTAAATTTATTTTATTATTAACAAGCAACCTTATCCCATCCTTTATTTTCTAGTACCTTTTTTCTTTTTATCTAATTTATATACCATTGCTAATACCTCTGCTACAGCTTGATACATATCTTGAGGAATATCCTTGTCTATATCAACTGTTTCATATATTAATCTTGCTAAAGGTTTATTTTCTATTATTGGAACTTTAAATTCCATAGCCTTTTCCTTTATCTTAATTGCTATATTATCAGCACCTTTTGCTACAACCTTTGGTGCTTCCATTTGACCTTCTGTATACTTAATTGCAATCGCTAAATGGGTAGGGTTTGTAATTACTACTGTAGCTTCTCCTACTGATTGCATCATTCTTCTTTGTGATATTTCTCTTTGCTTTTGTTTTATTTTTGATTTTAGTTGTGGATCCCCTTCCATTTGCTTATATTCTTCTTTAATTTCTTGCTTTGTCATTCTTATATCCTTTTGAAATAATATATATTGAACCACATAGTCAATTACAGCAACAACAACAAGCAATATACATATTTTCACAAAAATACCTACTAATAAAGATTTTATTTCATTCCCTAATGAGGGTAAATAAAGATTACCAGTTTGCATTATTTTTTCAAAATTATCCCTTATATAATTGTAAGCTATAAATATAATAATTGATATTAGAATTATATTTTTTATAAGTTCTACCAATGATTTTTTTGAGAACATATTCTTAAATCCATTTATAGGATTTAATTTTCCAAAGGAAGGTTTAATAGCATCTTTAACTACTAAGAAACCAGATTGCAGTAAGCTAGCAGCTACTCCAGCTATCATAATAGGTAATACTATAGGCATAATAGCAATAGCAGCCTTACTTAATACTAGTATGTTTATGGATTTCAGACTACTTTCTGTTATTTCCATGGTTCCCATATCACCCAGGAAATAAATTACTCCATCTCTTAGTACTGATACAACAAGACCACTTAAGGCTACTATAACTAATGTAGTAGCTATCAGAGTAATAGCTAGTCCTATATCTTTACTTCTTGGAATTTGTCCTTTTTTTCTTGAATCACTTTTCTTCTTTGGTGTAGCTTCTTCAGTCTTTTCATCTGCTCCAATTAAAAATACTAATGGTACTGTGGTAATAATTTTTCTAAATATATCTGGCAAATAACTAATATTACTAACAAATATTTTTATTATAATTGGTAATGAAACTGCTATTGATATAATTCCAATTAGCATTTTAACAGGCATTCCTAAAATCATTACATTTATTTGCGGTACTGCCCTTGATATTAATCCCATGCAAACGTCTGCTAATAATATTATTAATACTATGGGGATTGCTATTTTCAAACCTATTACGAAATAATTTGCTATAATTTCAATCATAGTCATCATGGTATCTCCATAAAATAACCCTTTGCCAATTGGTAGTAATACAAAGCTTTCTATAAGAGATTTAATTAGCATATGATGACCATTTATTATAAAGAAAATAACTAATGCTACATAGTGGAGTAAATTTCCTGTTATTGTAGTGCTTGTCTCACTATTTGGATCTATAGTATTTAGCATACTAAGTCCTATATGTACATCTATTAAGCTTCCAGCCATAAGTAATACTTCGAAGGCTATATTAGAAATCATCCCAAGTATTAATCCATCTGTAATTTCAAAGAACATATAAATAACTAAATAGTAATTGCTTGTAATTCCTTCAATACTTGAATAATCTATTCCTCCTAGTAAAGCGAAGGAAAATATAAGAGAAAATATAGCTTTTAATGTTATTGGAGTTCCTTTTGGAAAGAAAACATTTGTTATAACAAAAAATGATGTTATCCTTAAAAATATTAAAAATAGTGCTAAAAAGTAGGATGTATTTATCATACTTACCTACCTCCCTATGTAGAAATTCTAATAATTAATTCGAATATTCTTTGTGTAAAACTCACTAAGCTATGGAGCATAAAACTGCCTAAAAATAATCCTACTGCTGCAATTCCAATAAGTTTTGGAACAAAGGTTAATGTTTGTTCTTGAATCTGAGTCGTTGCTTGAAATATACTTATTATCAATCCTATTAATATAGATACTAATAGAATTGGACCTGCTACTTTTAAAGCAGTCATTAGTGCATCTTTTACTATTCCTATTATTAAACTTTCACTCATTTCCTTACTTACCCTCCAAAGCTCATTATTAAGGACTTAACCATTAAGTACCAACCATCTACCATAACAAATAAAAGAAGTTTGAATGGTAAAGCTACCATAACAGGTGGTACCATAAACATCCCCATGGACATAAGCACACTTGCCACTACCATATCTATAATTAAGAATGGTAAAAATAGTAGGAAGCCTATTTGAAAGGCTGTCTTTAATTCACTTATTGCAAAAGCAGGAATAACAACAGTTAATGGAATATTATCTCTAGTTATTTCATCCATATTAAGTTTTGAGGCTTCAGCAAATAATTCTAAATCCTTTTGCCTAGTTTGCTTTAGCATAAAATCTCTTAAGGGCTTGCTTCCAATCTCCATTGCTTCCTCTTGTGTTATTTCATTTTTCATAAAAGGTTCGAAAGCATTATTATTAATTTCAGTATAAACTGGTTTCATTATAAAAATAGTTAAAAATAATGCTAGTCCAATAAGAATTTGGTTAGGAATTGATTGTTGTGCTCCTAGTGCATTCTTTAAAAAAGAAAATACTACTATTATTCTTGTAAAAGAAGTCATCATAATTATTATTGATGGTAATAGCGTTAATATAGTTAATATTATTAACAATTTTATATTATCCACATAATTTTCAGGTGATGTATTCTCTCCTCCAACAGATATATTAAGGTCTGGAATATTTATAGGCTCTGCTCTAACACTTTTATTAAAAGTAAATATTAAAGCCACTACTACAAATATCATAAATATATATTTTTTATTCTTCATATAAATCTTCCTTTTAGTTATTTTTCCTCTTAAAGCTATTAATCTTAGATTTAAATCCTAATAATGCTGTATTGTATTGTTCATTAATTTTTTCTTTATCTCGTATTTTATCTTCTTCTATAATAAGTATGTCTTCCTTAGATAATTCATCTAATTTTTCTATTTTATTGTTAGATATACTTAATATATAGCCCTTATCTCCAACCTTAACTACTGCTATAGAGGCTTCTCTAGATATTTGACTTCTTTCTAATACTTTTATATGTTTATTGCTATTAATTTTACTAAGCTTATCTCCACTTAGCTTAAATGTAAGATACATTAATCCTAATACAACAGCTAAAGCAAATATTAACTTTAAAAATAGAAATACTAAATCCATATCTTATCTCATCTTTCTCTACTGTACAATTATTTCACTAATATATAAATCCTTTAATACTCCACTAGTAAGCTTTTGATTTATTCTAGCTATTAAGTCTCCTTTTAAAATAACCTCATTAGCTGGTTCGAAATCCTTAGCATCACAAGATTTTATATAAAAGTTAGCCACATCTCTAATTATTACTTTTTTATCCTCTAATTCTTCTGATAAATCTTTATTGGCTTTATCATAGCTAACAGACATATTTAGCTTTACATATCTTTTAGAATTTTCATCACTTAGATTTACAAATATTTCTCCAATTTCAACAAAGCCTTCCTTTACAAATACAGGCTTAGTGGCATTATTTTTACTCATATAAAAATATGTTCCTCCAAAAACACCTCCACCTACTAATATTAAAATAATTATTACGATTAAAATTACTTTTTTGTTACTTTTATTTTCACCAGCCATTTTTAACTTTCCCCCTCGTCAGACGTAACTATTAATATATCTACCCTTCTATTCTTAGCCATACCTTCATAGCTATCATTTGGTGATACTGGTTTAAACTCTCCATATCCTATAGCTGAAAATCTCTTAGGATCTTGTCCTTTACTTTCTACAAAATATCTAACAACATTAACAGCTCTATCTGCAGACAATTCCCAATTTGAAGGAAATCTTGATGTATTAATTGCTCTATTATCTGTATGTCCTTCTATTAATATAGGATTATCCATCTGTGCAATAATAGTTAATAATTTATCTAGTATTGCTTTACTGTCTTCTCTTAAATCAGAACTTGAAGTTTCAAATAATATATTATCCCTTAGTTGCATTGCAACGCCTCTTTCATCATCAATAATTTCTACTACACCTTGTAGATTATTATCAGAAACAAACTTTTTAAGGTTATTATATAATCTTTGTTGTTCTGTTAATGATTCTCCACTTTCAATAGTATCCACAGTTTCTCCACCTATTAAAGGCACTTCACCATTATACAAATTATATTCAAGTATACTAGTTCCACCTTCTCCACTCATCATGGATGTAAATGCATTAGATATACTTTTGGTTTTTTCAGAATCTACTGAAGACATAGAATATAGTAATACGAAAAATGTAAGTAATAGAGTTACGGTGTCAGCATAGGTTGCCATCCATTCGTCTCCTCTTAACCCGCCACCTTTGTTTTTCTTATTTCTAGCCATTAAATAACAACTCCTTCACCATTTTCAATGCTGTTATTTAAATAATCTAATTTTTCTTTAGGAGGTAAGTATGTTATAAGCTTTTCTTCTACAATTCTAGGATTAACACCTGATTGTATAGCAAGTATTCCTTCTAACATCATTTCTCTTTCTCCAACTTCCTTAGCACTTTTTTGTTTTAGGTTAGTTGCTATAGGATTACATAAAAGGTTTGCTAATATTGATCCATAAAAAGTAGTAATTAAGGCTTTTCCCATTCCAGATGCTATATTAGCTACATCAGTTAAATTAGATAACATTTGTATTAATCCAATTAATGTTCCAAGCATACCAAAGGCTGGTGCATAAGCTCCCCAGGATAAAAATATTCCTGCCCCTTTATCATGTCTGCTTTCCATTTCACCAATTTCAAGTTCTAATATTTCTCTTATAGTTTCTGGTTCTATACCATCAACCACCATTTGTAATCCCTTTTTTAAGAAAGGGTCTTCCATTTCTGAAATATCGTCCTCTAAGGATAATAGACCTTCTCTTCTTGCCTTTTTTGAAAGAACACTAAATTTTTCAATTATATCTTTACCTGATGAACTTTTTTCTTTAAAAGCTTCAACAAATAATTTTCCCATATTCATAACTTCTTCTAGAGAATATGTAATTAAAAGTGCTGCCACAGATCCTCCTACAGTTATAATTACAGATGATAAATCCCAAAATATTTTAAGACTACTTCCAAGAAGCATTCCATAAAGCATCAAAACTATGCCTAAAACTAAACCTACTGAGGTCAACACGTCTGATTTTTTCATAATTTACTTCCCCCCATTACAATCTATAAGTAACTATTTTATTTTTATATTTAATTACTTTTTCAACTACTTCTTCTACTCTTTCTAGTACAATGTATTTCTTACCATTAGTTAAAGTTATAAGAGTTTCGGGAACCTCTTCTATTTTTTCTATGTGGTCTGCATTTAAGATAAAAGCTCTATTATTCATAGCAGTTAAATCTATCATTCTCTATCTACCCTCTTTATCCTATATTTTATAAACTCTTAAAACTATTTACTATTAAGAGCTGAAAACTCAGCTCTTAATAGTAAAGGTATAGAATTTATATTATCTCTTTAAGTTTATAATATCTTGAAGTATTTCATCTCCAGTAGTAATCATCTTTCCAGCTGCTTGGAAGGCTCTACTTGAAGTTATCATATCAGTAAATTGCTCTGCTAAATCTACATTTGACATTTCAAGCATACCTTGAAGGTTATCTCCATATCCCTTTGAGTTATCATCACCTAATGTTCCAATACCACTTTTAATTACTGCTTCCCCTGAGTTAACTGAAGAACCATAAAGATTACCACCTAATTTAGTTAATCCTTCTGGATTTTTGAAGCTAGCCATAGCGATTTGACCAAGTGCAGCTACTCTACCATCTTCTAAAACTCCATTTATTATTCCATTTTTATCTATTGTATATGTCTTAATTCTAAGTTCTGTATCTGTTCCAGGTATTCTAACCTTATCTGGAATCTTTAAAGTTTTAAGTTGTCCATCATAGGATCTTAAATCTTTTGTACCATCTACAAAGTTAATACTTCCATCAATATTCATACTTTCTACAGGAGTTCCCCCAAAGGTTTCCTCTGAAGCAACACCACCTATTTCCATAGGCTTTCCAGTAGCTATTATGCCTTGATCAATACCTTGTGCTTCTAAAGCTCTTGTTAATGCATCTTGAATATTCTTTGCTGTAATAGCATTAGGAGTTACAAAATCTCCATTTATAGTTATTGTTTTGTTTCTTGAATCAATAACAGTTGATGTCCTAGTTCCTTGTGTTATTGTTCCTACTTGGAATTTGTATCCATTAAGGGCTGAACCTGCATCAAAGGTTAGCTCAACTCCACCTACTATTACTTTTGACGGTGACTTATCTGTTTCTCCACCTTCAATATTATCAGAAGTTAATCCTGTATATGGCTTAGATGTTCCTGATACTTTTACCTCTGGTGAATCAGTAGTATGAACCTTAGCTAAAGCAGCATTTATTTTATCTTCTAAATCCTTTGCTGAAACTTTTTTAGTAAAATCACCTGTTATAACTAATTTAGGTGAAGCATTCGCTGTACCTTGTGTATATGTTACATTTAAACCTGGTTCATTAATATCAGTGATTTTAAATTCTACATTGTTTAATATTGTTCCCTTTGGAAGTTCTACATTTAGTCCTGCTATATTTAAAGCCCTTGGAGAAGATTCTGTAATACCATCTTTGAATTTAATCTTATTTGATATTTCGTTTAAGTCTATATTTCCAGTTACCTTTAATTCAGTTTTAATTCCATTAGCTTTTAATGCACTATTTAATTTAGTTTGTAATTCTGTATTAGTAAATTTAACTGGTGTAGTATTAAAATCGCCATTAATTATTATGCTGCCATTTTCAACAACTACTGTTAATGGAGTTCCAACCGCACTTTCACCTATTGAAATACTGTAATCATTAAGCTCTCCATTAGTTTGACCAGTAAATTCAAATCCACCAACTTTTTTTGGTGCACTTCCATCCTTTGCATCTACTATTTCTGAAGGAACATTTATTTTCCCTGAATCATCTGATGCTCCGCTTATGTTACTTAATGTTGCTGGTGATCCTGTTATTTTAGCTTCTTGAGAAATTCCAGCATCTTTAAGCTTTTTATTTAAATCATCTTCTAAATCTGATGCATTAAAGCCTTTAGTTAAATAATCTGCATTTATAACAATTTTCTTTCTACCTTTTTCTACTATTACATCTAATTTTTGAGGAGATATTTCACCAATTTCAAAACTATATCCATTTAGCTCACTACCTTCACTAAGTTGAATATTAAAGCCTCCAATTGATACTAATTTAGGTGCTAATGCATCTGTACCACCAACTACTGAATCAGAACCTAAGCCTTCAAAACTAAGTGGTTTTCCTGATACAAATACTTGTTGAGATATACCATTTGATGATAAACTTTTATTCACTGCTGATTCTACTTGTGCAGGAGTTATAGCCCCTGTACTAGAAAAATCTCCATTTACAACTATAAGTTTTTCTGCTTTATTTATATCTGCTGAAGTAACCGTTCCTGGTCCAATAGCTCCTAATACAACTTTAAATCCATTTAATTGAGATCCTGGTCCAAATCTAAAATCTAAGCCAGCAGTATTTACTGTGTTAGGGGATAATCCTGTTGCCATTTGTGCACTATCGTCATTAGTTAATGAATATCCCATAATTCTGAACCCATCACCAGTTAATAAATTACCTTGTTCATCTAATATAAAGGCCCCATCTCTTGAATACATAATTTCTGATCCTGAATTACTTAATGATTGTTCTGTTATACTATGTGCTCCTGCTCTATGATTTACTTCTAATGTAGAACCATATATTGTAGGGCCTTTACTTACCATAAAGAATCCATCACCATCTATAGCAACATCTAACTGTCTACCTGTTGGTTGCATCATACCTTGTGTCATTACGCTATCTATACTTGCAAGTTGTACACCTAGTCCAACTTGACTAGCATTTACTCCCCCTTGATTATTTGATGGTGCCATAGCATCAGAAACATTTTGACTAAGCATATCACTAAATCTTGCTCTTGATGATTTAAAGGAAGTTGTTCCTACATTTGATATATTATTACCTATAACATCTAATTTTGTTTGATTAACTTTCATACCGCTTATACCAGAATACATTGATCTTAACATTATTATTTGACCTCCAACCCATTATTTTTTTCTTGTATCTATCATTCAACAAGAATTAAGCCTCCTAAATTAGGTCCAGCTTATAAAATTACAACGCTATCAATATTTGTATAAATATTATCCTTTGCTCTCTCTTTCTCTATAGCTGTAATTACTGTTTTATTTTCTATACTTGCAATTAAAGCTACGTCCTTATATATCATTACTGAATTTTTAGAACCCTTTTCTTCTGCTATTTTAAAACCTTTTCCGATTTCCTTCATATCTGCCTCTGTAAACTTTATTTCTTTAAGTCTATCTGCAGCATGTTTTGATAAAGTATAAGAAGATTCATTCCTCTTAATTTCATCTTTTAATATTTCATCGAAATTACTTTTCATATTAACGGACTTTTCTCTTAAACCTTCATTTGGTAATTTAAAATTACCTATGGGATAAGCTTGTCCGTTTATTACTCTAAATCCCAAAATATCACCTACTTTTATTATTAGCTTTCAGTTTCTTCTGGTTTGATATCTTCCTTTTTATTAGAAGCTTTTATAACTTTATCGTAAGTAAATTCTTGTATTTCATCAGTATCGTGTAGTTTTACTCTTACTTTAACTACTCCCTGATCTTTTACTATTCCTAAAACTTCACCAGTTTTATTGTTACTGTTTTCTCCCTTTTCATTTAATTCAATATGCTTACCAATAAATGATGAGGCAACTAAGAATGACATATTACCATTAATATTATTTATAGATGGTAATGAATAATCTGGTACATCTAAAACAGTAAGAATATCGCTTATATCAAAATCCTTATATGTATTAGTTCCATTTTCATTAACTTCTACTGAAATAGTAGTTTTGGACGAATTAGTAGTTACTGATTTAACTATACCCGTATAATTAACACCTTCACTATTAACACTTTTTAATGTAACTCCCTTACCTGCTAATGAGTTATTTGCATAACCAGTCATAGTTGTATTTAAGTTAGTCATTTGCTCCATAGATGCAAATTGTGCCATTTGAGTTACATATTGTGTTGAATCATTATTTCCCATTGGATCCATATTAGATAATTCTGCTGACAATATTGTTAAAAAAGCATTTTTATCCATTTCTTGTCCTTGCTTTAGAATTTTAGTTCCTCTATCTGTGGCTCTTGCTCCAGTATAACTATTTATTACATTAGACATTTATACACCTCCTAAGCTAATAAATTTACATTTCCTTCATTAATTAAATCTTCAATTATTTCTTCTTCCACAAAGGATTTACTATTTATTTTGCTTACCCTTTGATTTTCAGCTTCTTCCTTTGAGTTTTCTCTGCCACTAAAGAAAGTAGTATCCTCATTATAGATTCCTATATTAACTTCTTGGATTCTAATATTTTGATTTTCTAATGTTTTCTTTATATCATTTAAATTAGAATTTAATAAATTATAAGTTTCTTTAGATGTTGCCTTTATTTCTGCCTTCATTATTCCCTCTTGAGAAATTAGTTTAATTGTCATTTCACCAAGCTCTTTTGGATAAATTTTAACATTTAACTCTTCTAAAGAATTTTTAACCATATATTTTATATTTTTAATGAAATCTAAATTTATATTATCTTTACTAATAACTACTGGCTCTTTTATTACTTCTATACTGGAATTATTTCTATTTAACCTATCATAGTAATTTAAAACCTTAGAAAAACTTTGATTGTTATCATCATCTAAAATTTTCATAAGAACTTCTTCTTCTTTATTAACAGCCTTATTACTTAAATATGAATTATCATTAAAATTATCTTCTTTTAAATCATCACTTAAAGTAGAATGAAAGTTATTTGTGTTTATATTAGTATCAATTTCGACTACTGAATTTTTATCACCATTCTCTACTTGTTTATTACTAAAATCATTTTTTGATTTTAAAACTAAAGTATTAAATATTTCTTTACTAATATCAGTATTTATTTTTTTTTCTACTTCTTTTACAGTCTCTTCTGGAAGGCTATTTAATAAGTTGTTAAATTCCTTTAATAATTCAGCTTCTATACTGTCAATAGATACATCTTCATTTACTTTATAAGAACTTGCATTTTCTAATAAATCACTTAGCATGCTATTAATATTCTTTAATACTTCTTTAGTGGAATTTACTTCACTAGCCTCTAAAGATAAATCATTACCACCATTGAATACTTCATAGACAGAATTATTTATAAAGCTTAGATCTGATAATTCTTCTATTTCTTGTGATTTATCATAATTCATTTCCTCTGTATTATTAATATTTATTTCCTTGAAATTAACTTCCATTAAATTTAATAATATAATAATTACTTCATTTAAATTCTCATCTAAGAAACCATCATCTAAATCTTCGTTATTAAGTATCTTTTCTAACTTTTCTGAAACTTTAGAAATTAACTCTTTATTTGAAATTTCATTTTCTTCTACACCAATTAATTTTTCATCATTATTTTCATTTATATTTCTATTATCATTTAGTTTCTTATCAGATATATTATTGCTTAAATTCTTAGATAAATAACTTTTAAAATCTTCTTTATCATCTATCTTGATGTTTTCAGACTTCTGATATAAGTTTAAATTTTGAAGCTTATTACTTAAGTTAACTAATACAGAACTATCTACCACCTATATCACCTCCTTTCAATGACTTCTTATGTACGCATATAAAGAAAGTTCATCAATTAAAATTTGTTCTTTTCTTGTTTCTTCCTTTACATACTCTATATATTTTCTTTCCTTTAATATATCTACTGTCTTTCTATCTACTTGCTTTTTTATTAGATCTTCTCTTCGTATTTCTAATTCTTTATTTTTAATTGTTAGGCTTTTTTCAGTTTCAGAAATCCCCTTATCTAAAGCATATAAATAATTACGTTTAATTTTTTGATAAACTACAGATTCTCCGTCTTTAATTCCAATATATTTTTCATAATTTTCTTTAAGTCCTGTAAGTTTTGTTTCAGTATCTTGTTTTTCTCTTTGAGTTTTAGTAAAATTCCTTTTACTTTCTTCTTCTTTTTCTATTCTTATTTCTAAAAGCTTTTCTAAGCTAAATTTAAATTTATTTGTCATCCCCATACATCCTTTTAACTTCTAAACATTGATACTAATGCATTTAACGAATCATTAAAATTTGATTTTTCATTAATTGTCTGCTTTAAGTATTTATTTAACCTATCACTAAATTGAATAGATAAATCTATTTTTTTATTACTTCCTTTAACATATGCACCTAAGTTAATTAAATCTTCCGCATCCTTATATGTCGCAAGTAAATCTCTACCAAAGGAAGCAGCTTCCTTATGATTATCTGATGCAATATTAGGCATAAGTCTACTTATACTATTTAGAATATCTATAGCTGGATAATGATTTTTATGGGCTAATTGTCTCGATAAAACAATATGTCCATCTAAGATCCCTCTAACTGCATCTGCTATAGGTTCATTAAAGTCATCTCCATCTACTAATACAGTATAAAAAGCCGTAATAGATCCCTTATCTGAGGTTCCTGATCTTTCCATAAGTTTAGGTAATTTTGCAAAAACTGATGGTGTATACCCTTTTTGAGCTGGAGGTTCTCCAATAGCTAGTCCAACCTCTCTTTGAGCCATGGCAAATCTTGTTACAGAATCCATCATCAATATAACCTTTTTGCCCTTGTCCCTAAAATATTCTGCTATAGCTGTAGCAGTTAAAGCTCCTTTTATTCTTATTAATGCAGGCTTGTCAGAAGTTGCACATACAACTACTGACCTTTTCATGCCTTCTGGTCCTAAGTCCTTTTCAATAAATTCTAAAACTTCTCTTCCTCTTTCTCCAATAAGAGATATAACATTAATATCTGCTTCTGCCTCTCTTGCTATCATTCCTAAAGTAGTACTTTTACCTACTCCTGAACCAGCAAAAATTCCAATTCTTTGCCCTTCACCAACTGTTAAAAATCCATCTATAGCTCTTACTCCTGTTGGTAATATTTCAGTAATCCTTTTTCTTTTTAAAGGATCTGGAGGCTGGTTTTCTATTGGATATTTTTCTCCTTTAAGTAAAGTTTCATCATCTAATGGATTTCCAAGGCCATCTAAAACCATTCCTAATAATTCTTCTGAGCATCTAACTTCTAATGGTCTTCTCTCTGGCACAACTCTACATCCTGGTGCTATGCCAATAAGTTCTCCTAAAGGCATTAATAATACAGCATCTTTTCTAAATCCAACTACTTCACACTTAATAGGATGACCATCTTGGTTATAAATAGTACATAACTCTCCAACAAAGGCTTTTACTCCTTGTACTTCTATAGTTAAGCCTATTACTTCCTTTACAGTTCCTTCTAAATAGTGAGTATTAACTTCTTTTATTTTTCTACTTATAGCATTAAAGTCTACATTTATCATATTTACACCTACTATTTAAATAATGCATTTTCAAGTTTTTCTAAAGCTATATCTAAGCCAATAGTTGCTTTCCCCGTGCCTTTATCAATTATTGCATTTCCAGCTTCCATAAGCTCATCCTCTAATATAAATATCTCCCCTTTAATTGCATATGCTTGCTTGTAAAAATTGACTTTTTCTTTTATAGATTTTATATGAATATTATTGCATCTGATAATTATATTTTCTTCACCTTTAGCTTCTTCTAAAATACTTTCTATTAATGGTAGTATTCCTTCTGAATGCTTTAATTCGTTCTTAGCAATAACACTTGCCATATCAAAGGCAAGCTTTAATATTTCATCTTCCTTATTAAGTAAGTATTCCTTATACTCTTTATTAGCCTTTTCTAAAGTATTTTCAGCTTTATCTATTTTTTCTTTTACTTCCTTTTCTGTTTCTAATGTAACCTTTTCAATAGCTTGTCTATAACCATCTTCATAACCATCTTCATAGCCATTTGACTTTCCTTGATTATATCCATCTTCATAGGCTTTTTTCTCTATTTCACCTGCAATGATTTGAGATTTTCTTTTAATGTCTTCAGCTTCTTGCTTAGCTTTTTTAATTATGTTTGCACCTAAAATTCTATATTTTTTTTTAAAATCATCTTCTATTGAATAGCTATTATCCTGATTTCCTTCTACATGTTTTACTGTATAGTTTGTTTCAATAACCTTTTTTGAAGCATCTAAAGCTGACTGACTTTTGATTAAATTATATGATGATTGCATCTTCTCCACCTCTTGAAATTATTATTTCTTGAGCATCGTCTAACCTTCTAATAATAGCAACAATTTTTTGTTGAGATTTTTCAACATCCATAAGTCTTACTGGTCCTAAGAATTCCATATCTTCCTTTAATGAAGCAGCAGCTCTCTTAGATTGATTTCTGTAAATTGCATTAGCAACTTCATCAGAACTTCCTTTAAGAGCAAGAGCAAGTTCTTTACCATCAACTTCTCTAAGAATTCTTTGAATAGAAATATCATCAAGAGTAATGATGTCTTCAAATACGAACATTGAGCTCTTAACAATATCAGCAAGCTCTGCATCTTCTCTTTCTAAGCTTTCTGTAATATTCTTTTCAGTAGTTCTATCTACTTGGTTTAATATATCAACTAAGGATTCCACTCCACCTAAAGCTGTCATTTCACTTCTTACAACTGAACTTAACTTACTTTCTAAAACCTTCTCTATTTCCTTAATTACCATAGGGGATGTATTACTCATAGTAGCTATTCTATAAGCAACATCACTTTGGGTGTCTTCAGGAAGTTCTGCAAGAACCTGTGCTGCCTTATCTGGTTGTAAGTAGCAAAGAATTAATGCTATAGTTTGTGGATGCTCATAACTAATTACATTTAATAATTGATGAGCATCAGCTTTTCTAGCAATAGAAAATGGTCTATATTGTTGAGTTGCTTCTGTTACTTTACTTAAAATTTCATTTGCTCTTTGAGTACCTAAAGCTTTAGCTAGTAAAGTTCTGGCATAATCAATACCACCTTCTATAATATAGTCCCTTGCCTTATTAATTTCTAAAAATTCATCTAAAATAGCTTCCCTTTGTTCTGCTGATACTGTTGAAATATTTGCTATTTCATAGGTAATTTTTTGTATTTCAGATTCCGGTAATTTTTTTAAAATTCCAGAAGATGCTTCAGGCCCAAGAGTTATAAATAATATAGCTGCTTTTTTAACTCCACTTAATTTAACTGATTCTCTTGCCATATTATCACCTCTCACTTTCAGCTAACCAAGATTTGATTATATCTACAACTTGATCTGGTTTATCTGTTGCATATTTCTTTATTTCATTTTCAATAATTACTTTTGGATTAACAGTTTCAAAATCAATGCTTTGAACTTCTTCATTTATTTTATTAGAAATTCTATCATCAATTACAACATCTAATAAGTTTTCATTCTCTTGATTATTCTTTTTCCTTCTTCTAACAATTATTAAAGTTATTATAATTACTATTAATCCTAATACTCCTAATATAGAGTATAGAATAATTCTATTTCTGTTTTTCAGAGCTAAATCTCCATTACCTTCTGTTCCATCCACTAAGTCTGGTTTATTAGCAGGATCAAAGGTCATTCCTACAACTGAAATACTATCTCCTCTATCAGTTTTTAAACCAATAGCATTTGCTACAGATTGTTCTAGTGCAGTTTGTACATTTCCTTGAATATTCCCATCAATGAAGACTGAAGCTGTTAGTCTCTTAACTTCACCTGGTGCACTTATTGTCTTTGTTTCTGTCTTTCCAATTTCATAATTTGTATTTACTTCTTCTTTAGAAGATCCTGTATTATTATTTTCTTCATCTATAGTAT
>NZ_JABUTB010000032.1:41762-51196 GCF_021443865.1 Clostridium sp. | reverse complement strand
AATGATTTTAATAACTATTTAATTATTATTAAATCAAATTATTATTATGAATCAAAAAATTCAAGATAAAATCAATAATTTAAATCAATGTAGTGATTGTGTTGATGTTAAGATTAAAAAATTCACACCAATTGTTGATTTTCCTGATTATTCAAAATTAGATAAGGATTTCCATAAATGTTCCTGTGGTAAACGTCCTTTAGATGTTGTTATGTCTCATATTTTAAAAATAATGATTGAAGAAGATGTTGTTAATCAAAATGCTATTCTTAGAAGAAATTCTCCTATTCCAATGCCTGCTTTTTGTTATAGTAATTTTAATCCACAGTTTATTGGTAGTGATGACTTAATTTTAATTCATCCTGATTTCAATGAAAATGTTGCCTTAAGATTATTTAATGAAGTACCTGAAGTTAAAGGTGTTTTAAAAGGAAGTGGAAGTGACACTGTAGGTATTCTTAATCGTAATTCTGATAATTTTGAGTTTGAATTACTTGCTGGAGAGTCTGATAGAGTTGATGTTTTAAGAACTTTAATTAGCTCTGATTCATTTATTTCATGATTATTGTAGTCATCAATAACTTCTAATAAAAATGGATAAGATACTGTAACTTCTAATTTATTTATGTTTTTAATTATTAAATCTGCCTCTTTTATGCCTGTATTACTTGTTATAAGTGCTTTATAATATGTTGAAAATTTTAACATGTCTTTTAGACAATCTTCAATGTCAATGTTACTTTCTTCAATATATCTCTTAAAACTAACGTAGATTTTATTAATATTAGGAATTTTATTTTCTTTCATAGTTAAATAATCTCTTATAAATTGTGTTACAGCATAATTAGTATTCTTTTCAACCTTATTCCAGTAGTTATTGTATAGTTCTTCTTGCTTTTTGGATGGTTGATTCATTAAAATAAAATTTCTTACTTTATCTGCATCTGTTAAATCTAATCCTGTTGAATTAAGGCTTTCAAAGATAAGTTGAGGGTCATCCTCACCATTTTTTAGTTCTATTTCTACTATTATTAATCTTTCTATAGCTGAATAAAGTTCATCAATAGTAATTTCTCCATCAATTATTCTTTCATAAAAGTATTGATAATTTAAAGTTATATTAGATTCTTCTATTAGTTCTTCTTTATTAAATAGCTTTTCAAAAGCATTTCTATCTTCCTTAATTGGCTTTAGCTTAATTTTTAATTCATCATCACAATATTGATTTATTAGATATTGATTTAATATTTTTTCCTTAATTATAGAATTGGAATTTAATCTTCCACTGTCTAATAAATTGTAAATTGCTAGTAGTAATAATGATATTGTAGTAGTTCTTTGCTGACCATCAATTATTAAGTATTCTCTGTTTCTAGCATTATCATTATATATTGAAACTATAGTACCAAAAAAATGTGTCCTATATTTATTTCTAATCATATTAACTAAATCATCATATAGCTGTTTACATTGTTCCTTTTTCCAATCATAATTTCTCTGATAAACTGGTATAACAAAGTTAGTATCATATGATTCTAAAAATCTTATCAAGTATTTTTCATTTGCTTTCATTTTCTATTCCCCTTTTCATACCTATTACTAACTATTATATATCTATTTATATAATAGGATTTTACTTCAAAGAAAAAATCCCTCTAGGATTTCTTTTATAACTTCATTATATCATAGTAATAGTTTCTAAAACAAAAAATCCTCTTATAAAAGATACAAGCACTTAATAAAAGCAAAGAAAGCTTTCATTATCCATAATAATAAAAGCTTTTTATAAATTAATATTTATATTTAATTAATTTTTCTTTAATACCTACTTAATTGGTCCACGATCTATCAAGCTTAAAGCTTCATTTACATCAAATTTCTTTGCAGTTATTTCTGTTATACCAAAAGAATTAAGACGTTTTGTATGCTTATCTAAATAAACATCTAATGCTTCTTCATCTTCGAATAAATATATTCCACCTGCTTCTCCTTCTTTTTCATTTTCAGTCCAGATCTTCCAGATTAATCTTTTTTCTTGAGCAATATCCTTTGCTAAATCTGCAAATGCTATTGACATTTCTTCTCCCCAAGGTCCTTGCATTTTAAAGTCTATTTGTAATAATTTCATTTATACTCACTCCTATTTCTATAATATTTCTTAAGGACTAATTCCTAATTTAATATTATTTTAAACTTTTAATAAGAGCTTTACTTTCAATATTTGACCCTATATTTTAGAAATATTATCTTCTTTAATTAAATTTTGATAATTGCTTGGAGACATATTATATTTTTTATAAAAGGAAGATGATAAATAAGCTGAACTGTTAAACCCACATTCTAATGCTATTTCTGTTATTGATTTTTCACCTTTTAAAAGCAATCTTTTTACTTGTTCCAAACGAATATTATTTAAATAATTCATTATAGATTCTCCAGTTTCATTTTTAAAGATTCTAGTACAGTAAGAAGGTGATATATTAACTACCTTAGCCAAGCTTTCAATACTAAGCTTTTTATCCATATTTGAATACATATACTCTATTATTTTATCTACTTCCATTCTATAAGTAATTCTATCTTGCTTATAGCTTAATTTAAGGGTACTTCTAATTAATGAATGACAAATTTTTAAACTTATTGAATATATAACGCTATCTGAACCAGGTAAATCATTATCTGCTTCAATCATAAATTCTTTTACTGTATCTAAAAAACCTTGAGGTAAAGTTATATAATCTCCATTATAATAAATATCTTTCTCTATTGGATATTGACCTAATTGCTCTTCAAAGAATTCCTTTTCAATAAATATAGCTATGTATCTTATAAATTTACCATTAAATATTTCATAATGAGATATATTAGGTGATAGAGCTGTTATCATTCCTTTTTTAGTGATAATTTTTCTATCCTTCATTTGAAATGAAACTTCCTCATCAAAGGTTAATACAAAAAAGTATGATGGATGCTTATGAAAAGAACTAATAGCGTGTTCACTAGGACCTGTTATTGGCATACATATACTTATTTTAGGGCTTAGAAAAGTGTCTACATTTTTTAATTGTCCTTTTTTATCAGCTTCTAAAGATTCTTCTATTAAATCAAGATTAGATAAAGTTTTACTCATAAATTCCCCCAACTATTTTCATATTATTTATTAGTAATGTCATCTTTATATAATTTTTTTAATTTACTTTAATACTAACTAATACATTTTAAATTACTATAATTATCTTTAGGATATCAAATTACTTAAGTCTTATCAACTGAATCCACAGTACATTAATATTTTTATTCTTTATACTGTATCATCTAAGACTCAGGCATATTTATTATTAAAAATAGATTAATAATAAATAAACACTAAAGTATTTTTAATAAATTAATGATACTTTAGTGCTTATATTTTAAATAAAATATTATATTAAATTACTATTTATAATTAATTCATTATATTACTCTTAGGTTAATATTCTAAAGTAAAGGATGCAAGACTTGCACTTCCCTGACCTGTATAGGTGAAATATAAAGCTTGAATTCCATCAGGTATTTCAATATCAGCTGAATATTCCTTCCAGACATTTGAAAAAACAATGGATATTTTTCCAAGAGCTGGACCATCCCAAGATGTTTTTACTTCAAAGTCACCAGAAGCATATCCACGAGTTTTAATTTTAACTTTCTTAATACCCTTACAATCAAAATATTTAAATCCAGCTGTGGCAGACTCTTTCATATTAGCAATATATCCTATTTCTTCATCACCATCTTTCCCATCTTGAGTTATCTTAGGAAATTGGTTATTCATCCATGCTGATGTAAAATCAGTATAAAGGGATTCTTCTTTATAGAATAGGTTGCAAGCTAAATATGCAGGATATTCTCCACGTCCTTCTAATGGCCCATCATTAATACCACAGGAAGTCATCTCCACTTGTGGAATGCTTCCATCAGGCATAATTTCAATTTTATCAGCACAACCTTGCCTACTGTAATTAGTTCCATTAGTATGCCTATGATAAAAAATATACCATTGTCCATTAATTTCAATTATACTTCCATGATTATTGCCACCATAAAACATTGGTTTTTCGGCTGGCTTATAGGAACTTATATGAAGGTCACTATTACTTATAATTACTCCTCCATATTTGAAATCTTTAGTTGGATATTTACTTGTTGCATAACATAGCTCATGCATGGATATAGAAGAATATATAAAATAATAAGTATCTCCATGTTTTCTAATTGATGGAGCTTCAAAAAATTCAAAGCCTTCAAAACCAGAGCCTTTACTATAAGGTTCACTTGGTACAATAATTACTGGATCTTCAATAATTGTAATCATATCTGGACCTAGTACTGTTGCCATAGCTCCACTTCTTGATTTGTCTCCTCTTGAGCAAAAGCCAGTATATAAGTAAACCCTGTCCCCTTCTCTAAGTACACCTGGATCAAATTGAGGTTCATCCCCCTCTCTATTTCCAAGGTATATCCCATCAGAGTATTGGACATATCCATAAAATTCATATTTTCCAGCTGGTTTATCACATACAGCCACAGAAACAATAGAACGTTTACTATCTACATAATATAAATAGTATCTTCCATCAAGTCCTACTGCAACCTCTGGAGCATATAGACAACTATCACGGTCTTCATTATTTTCAACATCAGTAGCTTTTAAGATAACACCTTCATAACGCCAATCTGCAAGATTATCTACCGGCGCAGACCAACATACATAATCATTTAAACAATATGCATATCCATTAAAACGATCATGAGATCCATATACATAAACTCTGTTATCAAAAACATAGGGTTCTCCATCAGGGATATATTCCCAAGATGGCAAATAAGGATTAAAGCCTTGTTTTTTCATTTTTTATTCTCCTTTTTTGTAATGTATTTCTAAATATGTGTAAAACTTATACAACCTTTATTTTACTATTTAAAAAGCAGTAAATTAGAAAATTGTAGCTATAGCAACCTATAAGCAATTATTTAAATGAAAACTCAAATTTTTGCTTACCTGTTACTTGGAATGGTCCAGGAATTGCTCCTTTATCACGTAAAGTCCCAAAGAAGTCTATACTAAAACAATATGGTGTTCTATCAGGCTTTTCAAAAAGCTGTTCTGTTTGGTATCCATAACCAAGTATATCTGTAGTGATAATATCAGCTGTATTTTCCATAAGCATTTCAGGATTTGTTATATCAATAATGACCTTTTTGGATTCCCTGTCAATTGTATATTCAATTGCTGAAGCTTCGTATAACTTAGCTCCCTTTTCCTTTTTATAAGCAAGTGCTCTATTAAAATAGACATTATTTTCAATATATACTGCAAGTGGATCTGGATTAGAAAGATTTGCATATGATGGTTTTTCCTCTTCCTCATTATTATTCTCTTCATTTTCAGTTTCTTTTGGTGGCTTATTAGCAGATTCAAGGATTTTTTGGATTTTATCCCATGGCTTCATATCATCAGGACCTGGACAATTATTATAAACAGCTGTTCCTACAGGATATGTTAAAACTGGGTTAGCAAATGGAGTTATTTCTTCTGGCTTTAGAATATCATTACCAAAAAATGCTTCAAAATAAGGCTCATCTGAACGTGTATCTCCTTTTTCTCGAAGTAAAATATTATTATAACAACGATCGTCTCCACCTGTAAATCTTGTCATCCCAGCAATAGAGGTGCTATGTGGAACGTGATAAGGTGTATGTCTGTTTAATTCATTGCCAATGGATATTGTTCCAGCAAAGAGATTATGAACAAGAGCGCAGCTATGACTAAGGGTTTTGAAGGCATGACCAGAAAGTAGAATGTTATGGTCTATCATTGTTGGTCCATGACTAACTTCAACTAATATATCTTCACTATCATTTCCAAACATAACATTATTACTAATACGACTTCCTTGAGCTTGCCAATCTAACCAAACGCCTCTAAATGAGTCATGAATCACATTGTCTTTAATAATTGTATCAATGGCTGCATGTAGCTTGATTCCGCCAACCTCTGCACCGTGAAATTCTCTTTTATGTCTTATATCGTAGATATGATTGTTTTCAATTAAACTGAAAACACAGCCTAAATGCCCCACAATGGCTGCTTGACCACAATTATATATAATATTATTACGAACAATATGACTACCTATATTGTCCTTATTCCAACCATTATTAAGTGCTCTGAATATAACTTCCTGCTCTCTTTGATGTCCCATTTTGGTGTGAAGATTAGACCATTCGTTTTGCCCTGTGCTCACTTCTTTTCCAAGACTTATACCACTGCATCTAGAATCACTGATAATATTATTTTCAATTATCCAACCCTTACTCCAATGAGGTCCTATTAATCCTTCTTGTAAAGCTGTAGGAGGTGCCCACTGAGTAGCAGCTTGTCTCATTGTAAATCCACTAACTGTTATGTAGTTACATCCTGTATTAATAGGCCAAAAGCAGAAAGGTCTTACATTTATTTCAACATTTCCTTTTGTGGGATCTTCTCCTTGGAAGTTTGCATAGATAGTGGTATTGTAGTCGTCTACATCAGCATACCAAGTATATAGGGAAAATTCTGGTTCTAGTGATGTTTCTGACCTTTTAGGATTCCGTACTGTATCAATAGAAGTTGCTTCATACATAGAGTGTCCCTTAAGATAAACATCTCCTAAATGGAAAACTCTGTCTGATTTAAATAACCAATCTCCAAATAGAACTTCATTAAATGGATTGAAATCTCCAAAAAAGTTATTATCAATAATAGTTTTCCATATATCTCCGTCTCTTTCCCATTCAGTAATAACCTCAGCACCTGTAATAATTACATTTTCATCTTCAGCTGCTTCATAGGTTATTCTTTGTGAGGAAGTTCCACCGCTTTTGGGACTTACCCATTCTCTATAAATTCCTTCATGAACAGTAATTATATCACCTGGCTTTGCAACATAAGCTGCCTTTCCAATAGTGAAAAAGGGTTCATTCTCTGTTCCAGAATTCAAATTACTACCTGTTTTTTTTACGTGATAATTCATTCTTTCAGCCCCTTAGCTAATTTATTTAACTCTATCTTATCTTAGGCTTAAGAAAGAAAACAATGTATTATATTATAATGTATTATATTATCCTCCTAATTAAACCTACTGCATAAGGCACTTTATATAGTATTAGTGACTTTGTTACAGTTAATTTTTTGTAATTATTATAAAATTAGCAAGAGGATAAAATCTATATATTAGGAGGATTATAATGATAAAACAAAGAATTATTAGAAAAGCCCAGGTTGATACAAAGTATTGCGTTGCTTGTGGGGTATGTGAAAAAATATGTCCTTTTGGAGCTATCTCTATTTACAAAGGTATTTATGCAGCAGTTAGTCTTGATAAGTGTGTGGGTTGCTCTAAATGTGCAAAATCATGTCCTGCTTCTGTAATTGAAATCAAAGAGGGGGTAATTCAATAATGAATAAAAAGAAGAAAAAGAAATGGTATGATTATCTTTGGATTGCAACTATACTTTATTTTACATTAGGATTGTTTAACATATTATTTGCTTGGCTTGGTTTATTATGTTTCACTATTCCTTTAATAATTAGCCTAACTAAAAAGGATAAAGCATATTGTAATATATATTGTGGCCGAGGGCAATTGTTAGAGATAATTGGAGCAAAATTTTCAAGAAATAAATCTATTCCTAAATTTTTAAAAACAAAATGGTTTAGATATGGATTTTTAATATTCTTCTTAACTATGTTTGTAAATATGGTCTATATTACAACCTTAGTATTTAGTGGAGCTACAGGATTAAAAGAAGTTATAACTCTTATGTGGACATTTAAAGTTCCTTGGAAATTTAATGATTTAAGTAATGTTACTCCATGGGTTGCTCAATTTGCTTTTGGTTTTTATAGTATGATGTTAACTTCTACTATATTAGGTTTTATTACTATGTATTTATATAAACCAAAATCTTGGTGTGTATATTGCCCTATGGGAACTATGACTCAAGGAATATGTATTATTAAAAATAAAATTAAATAAAAATCTATTACATATAGGATATTTTTATAAATTATCATAAAATATAAAGGAGCTGTGGCAACAGCTCCTTTAATTATTCTATATTTCCCTTATAAAGATGCTTTTCTATAATATCAATTTTAAAGTTTTTTTCGTGATTCTTTATTATTTTTTCTTCTCTATCATCAACTAATGAAAATACATCTCCTGTTTCTCCTGCTCTTCCTACTCTTCCTGCTCTATGTAGATAATCATTAGAATCTTCTGGAATATCCATATTAATAACATGTGTTACGCCCTTTATATCTAAGCCTCTTGCTGCTACATCTGAAGCAATTAGAACTTGAATATTACCTTTTCTGAAATCTTCTAGAGCTTTTTTTCTTTCTTCCATTTTATTATTACCACCAATGGCAGAAACTTTTATTTTACTAGCTGTTAGGTTTTCAATTGCTGTATTTGTAGTATATGTATCATTATTAAATACTAATATTCTCTCTGCCTTTGATGCATGTATAAGCTTTCTTAAAGTATCGATTTTTCTTCTGCTATCAGTTTTTATGTAATTATGACTTATATTTTCATTAACCTTGTTATTTTTAACTGATATAACCTTTAAATCATCTTTTAAAGTCTTAGCTATATCTAAAGTCTTACTATTTAATGTAGCTGAAAACATCATAATTTGAGTTTGTTTTTGAGTAGCTTTTATTATGTTCTTTATTACTTGAAGATTATTTTTATCTAAAAGTTTATCTACTTCATCAATTATAATAGTTTTTATCGTATGTGCTGATACTTTCTTTTTACCTATTAATTCTAGTATTCTTCCAGCTGATCCAACAATAATATGTGGTTTTGCTTTTAAGCTATCTATTTGTCTTTTAATATTAGCACTACCTATTAATGATGTAGAAGTAATATCTAAGTTAGCTGCCTTTTTCAATTCATTAATTGTATTGTTTATTTGAATAGCTAGCTCATGAGTTGGAGCTAATATTATGCATTGCATTTCTTTTTTGCTTGTATCTATTTTTTCTATTGTTGGTAAAAGATAAGCTAAGGTTTTACCAGTACCTGTTTCTGACTGACCAATTAAGTTTTCTCCATTAATAGCTACAGGGATAACTTCTTTTTGGATTTCTGTGGGTTCTTTTATTCCCATATTTTCAAGTCCATTAATAATCTTTCCATTTATTTTAAGATCTTCAAATTTCATTTTTATATCTACCTCTTTCATTAACTAGTAATTAATACTAGTGATTATTAAACTTTATCAGTAGTTAAAAAGAATGTCAAAAGATATAGTAGGATTTTTAACTATTATTAAAAAAATATCAAACAAAATATAATTATTTTACAAATTTATTCCAATTTAATTAGAATAATATCAATTAA
>NZ_JABUTB010000032.1:27934-41745 GCF_021443865.1 Clostridium sp. | reverse complement strand
ATATACCACTTATTTACTTTTAATATTAATAAATTTATGATAAAATGTTTAAAATACATATTAATTTCAATATAAAAATACAGAATATTCTTTAATTTTATATTAAAGTTATACAAATTAAAACTATATTTTAAATTAATTAGGGGGCAAAGAAATTGAAGAAATTACTAAAGAAATGGAATGAACTGAGTATAGTTAAAAGAATACTTCTAGGTTTAATTATTGGTATTATCCTAGCTTTAACTATACCTGAAAAAGGAAAATTTATTATTATTTTTGGGTCTTTATTTGTTGGCGCTTTAAAGTCAATTGCACCTATACTGGTATTTTTCTTAGTTATGTCAGCTATATCTCAACATAAAAGTGGACAAAAAAGCAATATGAAATCTATTATTTTACTTTATATACTAGGTACTTTTATGGGAGGCTTTGTTGGAGTTATAGCAAGCTTTATATTTCCAGTAAATTTAACATTGGTAGCAGGAGTAGATACTATTGCGCCACCAGGTGGCATAGTGGAAGTAATAAAAAATTTACTTCTTAATATAGTAGATAATCCAGTAAAAGCGCTTTTTAATGCTAACTATATTGGTATATTATCTTGGGCTATAGTTCTTGGAATGGCTTTAAGAAATGCCAAAGAAGAAACTAAAACAATGATAGAAAATTTTTCAGATGCTTTATCTAAAATGGTTGTATGGGTAATTGAATTTGCACCAATAGGAATTATGGGATTAGTATTTGATGCTATTGCAACTAATGGTATTCAAGCTTTTATAAGTTATGGAAAATTACTTGCAGTTTTAATTGGATGTATGATATTTATGGCACTTATAGTAAATCCTTTAATAGTATTTTATAACATTCGTCAAAACCCATACCCACTTGTGTTTAAGTGTTTAAAAGAAAGTGGTATTACAGCTTTCTTTACACGTAGTTCAGCTGCAAATATTCCTGTAAATATGGAACTTTGTAAAAGATTAGGATTAGACAAAGATACTTATTCTGTATCAATTCCACTTGGTTCAACTGTAAATATGTCTGGTGCATCTGTAACAATATCTGTATTAACTTTGGCAGCAGCAAATACTCTTGGAATTCATGTAGACATACCTACAGCTTTTATACTTAGTATCTTAGCAACAATATCTGCTGCTGGTGCTTCAGGTGTATCTGGTGGCTCATTACTACTAATACCATTAGCTTGTAGCTTATTTGGAATACCAAATGACATTGCTATGCAAGTAGTCGGAGTTGGATTTATTATAGGAGTTTTACAAGATTCTTGCGAAACTACTCTTAACTCTTCAACTGACGTTCTATTTACTGCCACTGCTGAATTTGCAAAGAGACGTAAAAATGGTGAAGAAATAGTTATACCTAAAGAAGTAGTTGAAAGTATAGACTAAAAATATTATTAACATATACTATAAAAAGTCATGTATTACAAATTAAGATTTGATACATGACTTTTTAATATCTTTTTATTTATATAATACTTAAAAATGCTCACCATTTTCATAGTAATTATTTTTTTCTAAGGGATAAAATATAACATCTACATTTTTATAGCCTACTGAATTAATATGTTTAGTAATTATTTTTGCAGCCCTATCTTGAACAGCTTGTCCTCTGTCAAACCATGACACTTCAACTACAGCTTCTCCCTTTACAAAATCTCCATCTTTTACATATAGAGCCCTATCAACTGATAAACTAAAATAATCTCTTGGACATTGAATTAATTCCTCTAATTCATTTATTAGCTTTTTACTTACTATACAAACTTTCTCAACTTCTATAGCTTTAAACTTTAACATCGGCATTTTTTAGCCCTCCAATTTTTAAATCATAATCTGATTATATCACTTTCATAATGTTTATATAATTAGCATTTTATATTATTTTTTGAAGAGAAAGCTTTCATTTCATTAGGGTTACTTATATATTAATGATGAACCTTCTGCTAATTCTTTTATTTCTTTAAGTCAGTATAAAGTTCACCTTTATATGGGTGACGCTTTGTTTTTCTAACTTTATAAAGCATATATATTGCTACAGCTATATTTGAAAGAAGTGATAATAAGCTAAATATAAATAAATAACTTTCGTTATAGGTAGATGAAACAGCGAATTTACCTTTATCGATAAAAGCTGGGAAGGTTTGTGCAAACATACACCATAATGCTAGAGTTTGTGCACGATGTTGAAGCCATGCACCTTTTCCTATAGTAAAGGCACATACTGTAGGGGCTAATAATAGTGCAAAACCACAATACCAAGAATGTCCTGGTAAAGCATTATAGGTATAGGCAAAATTCCATAAGTCATAAGCTATTATCCAAAACCACAGCATATCAGGCCAAAGCATATCCATACTTCCATCTTTCTTAGTTTTCTTACGAATAGTTATACCTAACCAGCCTGTAATTGTAATAATATTTAAGATTCCAGCGATTGCATTCATATAGTTCCAAGGACCACCTAATACGTACATGCTTCCATCTTCAAGTATTCCACCTCCAACATATTGAAGGCCTACTTGAATATCACGTGTAACTGCTTCTAAAATATTAATTGCTAAAATTAGAGGTGGAAAGCATAGGGCTAATTTATTATCTGCTAATCTCCACTCTTTTCCCGTCATTTTATTTCGTCCACGTAAATGTCTTATACACCAAAATCCAATACATCCTGCTAGTGCTGAATATACCTTAGCTAAATGGAACCAATCTGTATAGGTTGTATCCTTTAATACTGTAAACCATAATATAGAAAGTAAAATTGGTAATGCCACAAAACATATAAACCCACCTAATTTAGAACGTCTTGAGAATTCATTTAATATAAATAGAATTAAAAATACTGCAATCCAAACCATCCATACTGAAAAAAATGAAGCTCCTCCTTCATAGTTAAAAGTAAACATAAAATTTCCCCCTACTTAATATTTAATTTTTAATAACAAACAATTTCCTTAATATAAAATTCTTTTCCACTTAGTATTTCACATTTATTACTTTTGCAATTAGGGCATGTTCCTTTATTTAAGATTATATTGAAGACTTTATGACAATCTTTGCATAAAGCATTAGCTGGAAGTATTTCAATCTCTAATTCTGATCCCTCTAAGATAGTCCCTTCAATTGAAGCAGGATATAAATTTTTCATATATTTAGGAATCATTGAAGAGAGTTCTCCAATTTGCAAAACTAAAGTATCTATTTTTTCAACATTATTAGCTTTTGCAAATTTTTCTACACTCTTAACAACTTCAAATAAAACTCCTATTTCATGCATATAAACTCTCCTCTATTTAAATTTAAAAATAATATTAGTTTGACTTAAATATATTAATTGCTTTTTTAATAGCAATTTTTCCTTTACGTTTAATAACTTGCTTAATTACCACTGGCTTTAAATCTTCAAAGGCTACTCCTTCTCCATCATATTTTCTCTCAAGTGATATAGCATCAAATTTACATTTTGTTACACATGCTCCACAGCCAACGCATAAGAATTCATCTACAGTAGTGGCACCACAACTAAGGCAACGTTCTGTTTCTCTCTTCATTTGATCTTCAGTAAAGGTTCCACGTAAATCTGTAAAGGATTCTTTTGCTTCCTTTTCATCACTATGACTTGGTCTTTGTCTTGGAAGATTATCATAACCCTTAAGATCGAGATTTTCTTTATCTAATGAGCGATATTCTTTTCTATCTCTTCCTATAATTAAACTTTGTCCTGGGTTTACATAACGATGTATTGAAATTGCTCCCTCTTTACCTGCAGCTATAGCATCAATAGCAAATCTTGGTCCTGTATAAAAATCTCCCCCTGCAAATACATCTTCTTCTCCTGTTTGATAAGTAAAAGGATCTGCTTTAATTGTATTATTAGGATTAATTTCTATATTGCTATCTTCTATTAAATTTCCTAAATCTATAGTTTGCCCTACAGAAAGTAATACTGTATCTGCTTTTACAAATAATATATCCTTTTCATCATAGGTTGGACTAAATCTTTTATTTTCATCAAATACTGATATACATTTTTTAAATTCTATGCCAATAACTTTTCCCTTTTCTGTAATAATAGCTTTAGGTCCCCAGGAATTATTTATATCAATTCCTTCTTCTAGAGTTTCTTCAATTTCTTCTTCAAGAGCTGGCATTTCATTTCTTGATTCAAGACAGAATATATTTACTTTTTCTGCTCCTACTCTTTCAGCAGTTCTAGCTACATCTATAGCAACATTACCGCCACCAATAACTACTACATTTCCTTTTAGTTTTATATCTTCACCTAAGTTAACCCTACGTAGGAAATCTACTCCTGTAAGTACACCTTCAGCATTTTCTCCCTCTACTCCTATTTTTCTTCCTGATTGAGCACCAATTGCAATATAGAAGGCTTCATATCCATATTTTCTTAACTCTTTTAAAGTAATGTCTTTCCCAACTTCAATACCAGTTTTAAATTCTACACCTAATTCCTTTAACACATTAATTTCTGCATTAACTACATCTTTTTCTAGTCTAAAGGATGGTATACCAAGTGTTAACATTCCACCTAGGACTTTTTGTTTTTCAAATACTGTTACCTTATAACCTTCTATAGCTAGGAAAAATGCACAGGAAAGACCTGAAGGCCCTGCACCTACTACTGCTATTTTTTTATTATATTCATGTTTAATCTTAGGTATATAACGGTTTTCTTTATTTAAATCTTGATCTGCAATAAACTTTTTAATTTCATCTATAGCTATTGGATCATCAATATCCCCTCTTGTACATTCTGATTCACATTTTCTTGGACATATACGTCCACATACTGCTGGAAATGGATTTTCATGTTTTATTAATTCAAGAGCTTCTTTATATTTTCCTTGAGAAGCTAACTTTATATAGCCTTGAATAGCAATGTGGGCTGGACATTCTGTCTTACAAGGGCTAGTTCCAGTATCTACGACATTTTTCCTATTAATTCTGTAATCTGGATTCCATCTATCTGGTCCCCATTCTGTATCTCTAGGAGTTTCAATAATTTCCTTAGGAAGTGGTTTCACTGAACATAATTTTTGTCCTAACTTTAGGGCATTAACAGGACAATTTACAACACACTCTCCACAAGCAACGCATTTTTCTTTATTTATCTTTGAAACATAATTTGAACGTACCATATCAACATTTTTAAACATTGAAGCAGTTCTTAATGCAAGACAAGAGCAACCACAACAATTACATATTGCATGAGTTTTTCCCGAACCATCAAGATTCGGTATTTGATGCATTAATCCATTTTCTTCTGCTTTTTTTATTATTTCAAAAGCTTCCTCTCTTGTAATTTGTCTTCCCCTTCCAGTACGAATATAATATTCTGCTGCATGTCCCATTTGAATACACATTTCTTCGGCTAAATGTCCACAGCCTTCCCCCATTGCTCTTCTTGCCACACGGCATGAACAATCAGAAACTGTAAAAATATCATTGTCATTAAGATACTTAGAAACTTCTTCATAAGAAGCTCTTCTAGTTTCACCATCAATGGCTTTTTCTATAGGGATAACGCGCATTAATCCTACACCTACTGGAAAAGCTCCTGTACTTTTTGGTCCTCTTACTCTTCCATAGGCTTCAAAAGCTTCTGCAATTTGCGGGTATTTGTTAACGTTTTCTATATTGTTAACCATCATTTCCATAATGCCTGGAACCCAAGTATCATACCAATAGGTATCAACTCCATTAATAGTATTTACAAAGCATACTCCTGCCACTGCTAAATCCCATAATAGTTTTGCAGTTTCATCTATAGATTTACCACATAAAGGAGCAAGCTCTTCTACAGTATATTTTGTTCTTATTTTCATACACAATACTACTTCTGCCATTTCTTCTGTAACAACAGGCTCTAAAATTAAATATTCTGGATCAGTTGCCTTTATTTCATTTTTCGATCCTCTTTTTTTTTCTACTAATATGATTTGCAAGATCCAATACCTTTTCTTTTACCATTATTCTCCCCCTAATTTAATAATAAAATTAATTTTCATTCCATTCTTTAATTTCTTTCCTAAGCCATTCTGCAAATTCATCAATACCTTCTCCTGTTCTTGCAGATATAGGAATAATTTTAATATTAGGATTTAATTTTTTTACTCGCTGAATGCAGGCTTCCAAATTAAAGTCAAAGTAATTAATAACATCAATTTTATTAATTAATAAAACATCACAAATGGAAAACATTAATGGATATTTTAATGGCTTATCATCTCCTTCAGGAATACTTAAAATCATTGCATTTTTTGATGCTCCAGTATCAAATTCTGCTGGACATACCAAATTACCTACATTCTCTAGAATAGCAAAGTCAATATCATTTGTTTCTAAAGCTTCTAGGCCTTGCTTTGTCATATCTGAATCAAGATGACACATTCCTCCTGTATGTAATTGAATAACTTTTGCTCCTGTTTTAGAAATAGTATGAGCATCAACATCTGAGTCGATGTCTGCTTCCATAACCCCTATTTTCATTTCATTTTTTAAGGTATTAATTGTTCTTGTAAGAGTTGTAGTTTTCCCTGAACCTGGTGATGACATTAGATTTAGTAAGAATACTTTCTTTTTCTTAAGTTCTTTTCTAAGTAGATTAGCTTCTTGATCATTATCTTCAAAGACACTTTGTTTTATTTCGAGAATTTTGAAGTTCTCCATTAATTTATCCCCCTTAATTACAAAGAATATTTAATTAGAATCTTTACTTCATTCTTCTTACCTTTTTGCTTCAAATATTATCCCTATAAAATACTCTTTATTTAATAAAAAATAATGACTTCTCCATCTGGTATGACCAGATTGATAATCTTGATAAAATTTTAACACTACAAAGAGTATGAAGTCAATATATTCCTATAATTCTAATATATGTTTTATATATCATTTAATTTCTTTTTAAGTTATTTACTTTTTATTTATTTTGGAATAATATTGAAATAGGATTGTTTTGGTATTTGGTTGAACCAGATTCAGTTTAGAGAGGTGATTTTATGATAGAATTTTCAAAATTAAATTCTCCAACTTTAAAGGATTTATTTATTAAAGAACTAGAAACTATGATTTTATCTGGAAGGCTTCAAATTGGTGAAAAACTTCCTTCGGAAAGAGAGCTAGCTAAGTCTATGCAAGTAAGCAGAGCTGTTGTTAATTCTGGAATTGTAGAATTATCTAGAAAAGGTTTTTTAAATATAAAGCCAAGAGTTGGTGCTTTTGTAGCTGATTATCGTAGAAATGGAACTATGGAAACATTAATTTCTATTATGAAATATAATGGTGGAAGATTAAGAGATGCAGAAATACGTTCTATTCTTGAACTTCGTATAGCCTTAGATACATTAGCAGTAGAATTATGTATTCCAATAATTAAAGATGAAGAAATAGAAATATTAAAAGGATATGTTAATGAAATGAAGGAAGCAAATTCTGTTGAAGCTGCATCTAAATTAGCATTTAAATTCCAACATGAGTTAGCTTTTCTTTCTGGAAATACTCTTATACCATTAATATTTCACTCCTTTAAAGATCCTATTTTATCTTTATGGGAGCGTTTTTGCATATTATATGGTATTGATTCTTTAATAAATAATACCTCTATTTTGTGTCATTATATAGAAAAAAGAGATGCTAAAAAAGCTATAGAATGTTTAACTGAAAATATTTATGATACTATAAATGGTACAAGGCAAATTTATTATTAATTATAAAAAATCCTAAAGGAATTCAAAAAAATTCCTTTAGGATAGATATTTTATTATAATAAAAATCATATTAAATTTTTTAGCTTATTATTTCTTTTTTTGCTCTACCTTTTTTATCTACTTTATCTGCATTCTTATCTGAAGTAGCTGTTGGTAAATTATATTTTTCTCTTATAGCCTTTTCTATTTCAATAGCTATATCTTTATTTTCTTTCAAATAAATCTTAGAATTTTCTCTACCTTGTCCAATTCTTATATCATTATAAGAAAACCATGATCCACTTTTATCCATTATGCCTTCATTTACAGCAATATCTATTAGATTTCCTTCCTTTGATATTCCTTCATTATACATAATATCAAATTCTGCAATTTTAAAAGGTGGAGCAACTTTATTTTTTGTTACCTTTACTCTTGCTCTATTTCCTGCAATATTTTCACCAATCTTTATAGTATCAATTTTTCTAATATCAAGTCTAATTGATGAATAAAATTTAAGGGCTCTTCCACCAGTAGTGGTTTCAGGACTACCAAACATTACTCCTATTTTTTCTCTTAACTGATTAATAAATATTACAATACATTTTGACTTATTAATTGATGCTGTTAATTTCCTTAAGGCTTGAGACATTAATCTTGCTTGCAACCCAATATGAGAAGCTCCCATTTCTCCTTCTATTTCTGCTCTTGGAACTAGAGCTGCTACTGAATCAACTACTAATACATCTATAGCATTTGATCTAACAAGAGCTTCTGTTATTTCTAATGCTTGCTCACCATTATCTGGTTGGCTTACTATTAATTCTTCAATATCTACTCCTAAATTCTTAGCATAAGAAGGATCTAATGCATGCTCAGCATCTATAAAAGCTGCTGAGCCTCCCATCTTTTGTGCTTCTGCAATTATATGTAGTGCAACAGTAGTTTTACCTGAACTTTCAGGACCATATACTTCTATTATTCTACCACGTGGTATACCACCAATACCTAAAGCTAAATCTAGTGATAAGCATCCTGTAGGTATTGTTTCTATATCCATTTGTGTATTTGCTCCAAGCATCATAATTGAACCTTTTCCAAATTGTTTTTCTATTTGTTTCATAGCAGATTCAATTGCTAAAAGTTTTCCTTTATCTATATCCAAAGTTCTCACCTCTATTTCTTCTTATTTTTTAATAACCTATATTAATATTTATTTGTTCTTCTATGTCTTCTGAAGTAGTATTTAATATAAATGCCAGTTCTGCAAATAAAGCGTTTTGTATAGATTGTAATATTTTTTTATCCTTCTCATAAAATTTTTTGTTATTATCTTCTATTTCAATCTTTTTCTTCATTAATGTATTAGCTATCTTTGCAATTTCTGTTCTATTTCCTTGTTTTAATATTTCATTATACTTTGTATTTCTTTCATTACTCATATCTATCCATTCATATCCTTCAAATTTAAATGAATCAATGATGTTTTCTGATTCTTCTTTTGTCAAAAGTTCTTGAATATTTACTTTATCATTATCTACTGGAATACTTATGCTTAGCTTTCTATCATCCATAGGATGCAATGAGTAGTAACTTTTAGTAACATTTGAAATTTTCTTCTCGCAAATATCATCAATTTTACATATTCCATGTGATGAATAAATGACTAAATCTCCTTTTTTAAACAGTGTAGCCACCTCCAAATTTCTATATTTTGTAACCTAATAAATAAACCATATATTAAACTTGTTTTATTAAGAAAGTTTAATATATGATTATGGAAAACGTTTACTTATGTATATTTAATAAATTCCTGTTTCCGAAGATTACCTTATACTACTATTGTACCACAAAAAAAATATATAATGTAAGTAAAAGCTAATTAATTAATTTTACTTACATTATATATGTATAAATTCAAATATTACTTACGTTCTCCTTTAAGTAGCTTGTAATATTTGGGTAATTCCTCTTCATTACATTTATCACATTTCTTTGCATAGCAATAATTTCTAGCATGTTTTAATTTCCCATGCATTCTATCCCATATATCTTTAATATCTTCATTTAACACATTTCCAAAGGATTCTGGAACAAAGTCACAAGGTGTAAAATTCCCTTCATTATCTATATAAGAGTGTTGTACACCTGCTCCACAGCCAAACTGATCCTTTGATTCAATATATGGAAATACTGATGTCTTAGGATATTCCTTATTTCTGTTAAATATTATATGAAGCTTTATAAGTTCATCTTTATTTTCTTTTGAAAATATTTCATCATTTTTAACTAAAAGTGAGCCACAAGGTATGGGCTCTAATATTCTAACTTCATCAACCTCTAAAGACTTTAAGAACTTAGCTAGCTTATATATCTCACCAGTTTTTAGCATTTCCTTTGTACAAACAACTTGTGCCATAGTATAAAGTCCAACTTCTTTAGAATTTTTTATTGCAGATATTGAATTTTCATAAGCTCCATTATAACCTCTTTTTTTATCATGTACTTCCTTATATAAACTGTCTATACTTATTCCTACACCAAAAAGTCCAGCTTCTTTTAAGGTTTTCGCTCTATTAAGGCTTAAAGAATACCCATTTGTAAACAAATATGAAATGCTTCTATTATCAATACTACCTATTATTTCTTCTAAATCATTTCTAAGTAAAGGCTCTCCTCCAGTAAAACCAATTATCCCAACACCTAACCCTTGAAGTGATTTTACTATTTTCTTTATTTCATCTGTTGTCATTTCTTTTGATTTATCATTTTTATCCTTAATAAATCTTTTTGCACTACAATGCCAACAGTTATACATACATCTTGGTGTAATAGCAATATATGTGGAAATTGGAGCAAGTCTTTTACCAGTAGTATGACTATGGAAAAATTCATCATTTTCGCCAGGCACTGCATCTACAATGCTTTTATAAGCCTTACTATTTAAAGGTGGTAAAAATGAATTAACTACAAAATTTTCATTATGAAGTACTAATCTATCATTTTTTATAACATTCATTCCACATCTTATAACATTTATAGGCTTATAATTTTTGCTTTCTTTAAATCTCTTATGTATATAAAAGAAATTATTTCTTACATCTTTGTTTAACATTGCTTTTATAATTGGTATTGTGTTACTTATCATTTTTAAATACCCCCCAAACATATTTATGAGTGATTGTTTTTATATTTTTAGACTTAAATAAATATGTCATTTTATCTTTAATTTTATCATTTCTAATATCTATCATAGAGTCAAAGCCTGCTAAAGCTCCAGTAGATGTAACAAAATTAACAGCCTCTTCTGAAGTATTAAATTTAAATATATGTTCTCCTGATTTAATATTTACTTTAGTAAATCTATTATTTATAAACCATCTTTCAAAACTATGTTTATTAATTGGATTAGGCAATTCTTTCATAATCTTATCTACATCTACATAATTTTCTAAAAGAAGACTTGGATAAATCTTTCTTACTTCTTGTAAGGTATTTTTTAAATTTACTATTACTGCAAAGTACCCATCCTTTTTCAATACTCTTGATACTTCCTCTATAATTTTTTTAGGTTCTTGATATTTTATTGCCCAAGCACAGATAACTATATTGAAAGTATTATCTTCACATTCTTTTAAAAAAGAAAGCATATCTTTCTCAATAAAATCAGCTTTAAAATTACAATTCTTATTTGCTTCACTTAGCATTCCTTTAGATATATCTACTAAAGTGAATTTAGATTTATTTAAGCTTTTATATAGAAATCTGCTATTAAAGCCTGTCCCACAAGCTAAATCCAGTATATTTAATTCTCTATCTAAATTTCCATTAGAATGTTCAATAATTATTTCATTTAGCATTTCTTCATTATATCTATGCATTTCTTTTAAAAATATATCTTCATAATTCATACTTACCCTATTATATGAATTAGCTATATCATCTAAATTAGTGAATCTTTTAGTTAAAAATAACTTGCATAGCTTTGCAATACCATTTATACTGTTCATTTTTTCCCCTTTTAAATCCTTATTTTGAACCTATGTATATATACTCATATTTAGATATTTTAATTATCTCCCCATTTCTAAAATATTTATAAGTTAATTCTTTCATTTCATTTATAGTAAGCATCTTTATTCTTTCAAAACAAAGAGTTTCAAAGATAAATATGACCTTACCTATAAAGCTTCTCTTCTCAAATTCATAAATTATAATTCTTCCATCTTTATTTAGTATTCTTTTGCATTCTTGTAAGGTTTCTTCTTTTTTACTTATATGATGAAAGGAATCTCTCATTATAACTATATCAATAGAAAAATCTTTACAAGGAATATTATCTGAATACCCATTAATCACATTTATTTTCTTAGATTTTTCTTTTGCTATTTTAGTCATATTTACTTCAGGGTCTAGAATAGTTACATCTGCTCCTAAAGAGATAAGTTCTTTAGCTAAAGATCCTGTTCCACCGCCAATATCTAAAACTTTTAGACCATAAATATCTTTTATAACCTTTATTATTAATTCATTTTTATCTAATTTAAATTTTTTCATGAATTTATCATATTGTTTGCTATAGAACTTAAATAAATAACTCATATTGTCTCCTTAAATTATTGATATATATTTATTCTAACAAAATAATTACTAATTTGTTATATATTTCTTTATTTTCTAAAATATATATATTATTGGGAGAATTAGTTTAAATTTTAATATATAATATATTTAGATACTACAAAAGTATTTTATTTATTAAAAAGCAACTAATAAGTATTAATTAATGAAATTAATGTTACAGTTTTACATATAAATATAAGAGGTGATTTTATGAGTGAGTATAGAAATGACAATAGTTTCCACCAAAGTAAATCTTGCCCTTTCTGTGGAAGTAAAAATATAAAAATTATAATTGAAAAAGAAAAGGAAGATTTTGATGTAACTAGTGGAGTACTAGGTTATGTATGTCTTGGTCCTATTGGATTGTTATGCGGACTATGTTCTGCAGATGGTGAAACAGAAAAAATTACTTGCATATGTAATAATTGTGGAAAGAGATTTATAGATGATTAAAAAAGATAGAATTTGGTTATCTTTAATGAGATTCTTTTCTACCACCTGTCATCAAAAGGCTGATAGAAGTTTTTTCTTTAAAAATTATCAATTCCCTATATGCGCAAGATGTACAGGATTATTAATAGGATATATCTTAGGGGTTATAGCTATATTTTAAAATTTCTATTCTTTTAAGTGTATTTTTTATAAGTATTATGTTTATTGACTGGCTTATACAGCATAAAAAGATTCTTCATTCTACTAATATTCGAAGACTAGTAACTGGTTTATTATGCGGATTTGGAGTCATTAATGTATTGGCAGCTACTTTCACCAAAATTCTAATGTTATTTTAATACACTGTAAATATTATAGAGATAGATATTACATTCTGTCCACTTAGATATTGCTAAGTAAGAAAGAATATAACATCTATCTTCCTTTTTTATTGGTATAAATTATCTTCAATTATTTTATTTGCTAGAATTCCTATATTAACTTCTCTTGTATCCATATATACATCTATAATCCTATCTACAAGAGTAACCTCAACATATTCTACTGGCTTTCCATCTTCGTCTTTATAAGTTATTATATCCCAAGTTATTATATCTTCTTTAAGTTGTTTCTTAGAAATCATTTAATATCCTCCGTAAATTTTCTTCTATTTATTTTATCAAATAGTAATAACTCTGTCTATTTAAAAAGATAGGCAAATATATGCCTATCTTTTTTTAACTCTATTTACTAACTCTTCATAAATGTTATCTGGTAATATTGCTGCCTTTCCTTTTCCATAGAAGGCAACATCATCTATAGCAAGCCATCTGCTTTTTTGTCCATAAGTAAAATCTAAAATACAATTTGCACCTAAAGCTTTTGCTTTAATTACCATATCTTCCTTTACATCATTTAAGTTTTTTAATTGTGCTCCTATTTTAAAGCTTAAATCTGAATTTACATTTCCAATAATATTTGCATCTTTATTGTTTAATTTATCTATTGTTATAATAAATTAAAT
>NZ_JABUTB010000032.1:17893-27746 GCF_021443865.1 Clostridium sp. | reverse complement strand
CTTTATATTTTTTCATTTTAACCCCTCCCCTTAAATATACCTAATAATATTATATACTAATTATTACATTTATTCAATTTAATACTACTAATGCTTTTATCAGATTATTATGATTTGATATCTTTTCTTTTATATACTAGGTAAATGCCTGTACATACTAATATTAAGGCTATTAATATTTTTATATCGAAGATATTTTCCTTAAGTATTATTGCTGATAATATTGTTCCAAAAACAGGTATTAAGAAATTAAAGACTGAAATTACCCCAACTTTATTATATTTTAAAAGCTGTGACCATAATGCAAAGGCTATTGCTGATAATAAAGCCATATATATTAATAGGGAAGCTGATTTTATTGTAAAGTTTGTAAGGCTTCCCCCTAAGATATATCCAATTACAGTCAAAACTAAGCCTCCTATAGCTAACTGATATCCTGTTACAGTATAAGCATCTTTGTTTTGACTTATTTTTTTGCTATATAATGATGAAACTGAAAGCATAAAGGCTGCAATCATTATAAAGCCCTCTCCTCTAAAGGAAAATCCCCCCTTTAAAACTGAAGTTCCACCACCAAGATTTACAAGTACAACCCCTGCAAATCCAACTATACAGCCTAATACTTTATTAAAATTCAGTTTATCATTTTTGTATACCATATGAGCTAATATAATACTAAAGAAAGTACCTGTTCCATTTACAATGGAACCTCTTACACCTGTTGTATAAGTCATTCCTAAGTAAAAGAATATATATTGAATGGTAGTTTGTCCAATTCCTAATATAGTGATTTCTTTTAAATCTTTAGCTTTTAAATCAAATATATTTTCTTTCATTATTATTTGTAATATAAGTACAAAAATTCCTGCTAAGAAAAATCTGTATCCAGCAAATATAAGCTTTCCACCTACATCATTACTTGTTATATTAAAAAGTTCATATCCCACTTTAACAGATGGAAAAGCACTTCCCCATAAAAATGTACAAATTATTGCTATAAAAATTATATTTATCTTATTAGTATAAATTTTTTCTTTGTTCAAAAATATTCCTCTTTTCTATTTATCTTTAAATATTTAGCATAAAAATAATTATACTATTAAAGTTTATAATAAGATAATATTTTTATGAATTCCTGGAAAATAAAAAGAATTCTATTTTAAATTATTAATCAACTTGAAATAGAATTCTTTTATTTATGAACTTTTTATATCTAAGCAATTTCTCTTTTAAATATTACTGAGCCCTCATCTTGCTTTGGAATCCAACCTACTCCTTCAGGGGGTTTTCTTAAAAATCCTACTAGTTCCCAGCCTTCTGCTCCATAACTATTAAGTTCCTTTTGAAGTTCTTCAGAATTCCCTAAGCCTTTTATTGAGCTTACTACAATAGCTTTATATTCCCATTTCATAAATACTATATCTCCTTTCTTTTAATTAAATTCTTTAATATAGTATCTGCTGAACTTAAGAATAATATACCTTATAGATTTACTAGAATAGCTATTAAGTTTTTTATATAAATCTTTATAATTAATTAATAAGTTCTAATAAATTATTACCCTTTACCTCTTCAGCTTTCCATTCAATTAAAGCAAAATTGCCTTTAGCTATGTCATTTACTTTATTTATCCATATTACTTCATTACTTGCCTTTGCTTTTAATATTTCATTACTTGTATTAGTAGCATAAAGACTAGAATTAATTACCCACCATTTGCTGTTGATACCAGCTCTACTTAAATCTTTTTCTAACCTCATGGCCTCAAATACTGGAGTAGCTTCAGCTAAAGTTATAATTATAACTTCTGTATCTTTTTCATTTCTCAATTTAGGTAAGAGATTTCTAACGGATTTAGGTATATCACCTTCTGATCTTTGAATTTCCCTATGATAGCTTTGAGTTGAATCTAAAAGTAATAGCGTATGACCTGTTGGTGCAGTATCAATAACTACAATTTCATTTTCTGATTTTTCTACTATTTCAGCAAAGGCTCTAAAAACTGCAATTTCTTGAGTACAAGGTGATCTTAAGTCTTCTTCAATATATTCAATATCATCACCACTCATAGTTTCTCTTGCTTTACTTAAAACTTCTTCCTTATATTTTTTGAGTTCTTCTTTTTCATCAATTCTACTTAAAGTTATTCCATACCCTTCATCAATTACAAACTGTAAATTAGCAGCTGGGTCTGTTGTAGTTAAATGTACTTTCTTACTTTTCTTAGAAAGTCCTAATGCAATTGCAGCTGCTATTGTTGTCTTACCTACTCCCCCTTTTCCCATGGTAAAAATAACTTTTTTATTACTATCAAATAGATATTCTATAACTTTATTTAATTTAGGAACTGTGCTTGTATTTATTTTATTAGCCTTTATTTCTATATTATTATCTTTTAAGAAGGCTCTTACATTTTCAATACCTGTAATATTATAAGGTCTTAAAGGTATTTTATAAGTTTCAATATTTTTTAATCCCCAGGGGATATTATTCAGTGCATTTCTTTGTTTTTCATATAAAGCATTAGATAAATTATCATCATGATTTTCTAGAACTCCATTTATAATCAATATTTGATTTCTTATGCCAATTTCTTTTAATTCATTTGATGCTCTTTCAGCTTCTTTTAATGTAGCTGTTTCTGGTCTTGATACAAGAATAAGAGTTGTCTTAGTTTCATCTGCCAAATTATAAACAGCATTTTTATATATTTCCCTTTTACTTTCAAGTCCTGATAATTGTCCTAGGCATGATACTCCATGAGTATTTTCATTTATAAAATTACTCCAAGCTGAAGGTAATTGAAGCATTCTTAATGTATGACCTGTTGGTGCTGTATCAAAGATTATATGGTCAAATTCATCAGCTACTTTTTTATTAGTAATAAATGAAGAGAATTCATTAAAAGCTGCTATTTCAACAGTACAAGAGCCTGAAAGTTGCTCTTCCATATTATTTAAAACTGCGTCTGGTAATTTACCTCTATAAGGTGCTATAACACTTTCTTTATATTCTGCTGCTGCTTCTTCTGGATTAAAATTTGCAACAGTTAAATTTGGGATATCCTGTATTTTAGTACCTTTATTATTTAGCTCTGTATTAAAAACATCTTGTAAATTAGAAGCAGGATCAGTGCTAATAAGCATTATATTTTTTCCTTCATCTGCTAGTGATACAGCTATTGCACAGGCTGTTGAAGTCTTTCCAACTCCACCTTTTCCAGTGAAAAATAGATATTTAGTTAAATTTAAATTTTTTATATCAAAGTTTTTATACATTTATATCACCCCTTTTATTAACAAAAGCCACCATTACAAGAACATCCACCGGAATTTTTCACTTTAGCCTTTAATAATTCAGGAGATATTTCTAATAAAGTACAAAATTCAGCGTTGGTAGGATAGCTACCCATTTTTACAATTTTCCCATCAACCATTATTACTGGAAGTATATTCACTCCTCTTTTCATCAATAATTCATTTATTATTTTATTATCAACGAAGATTTGAGGATTATTAGTTAAGTTATATCTCTCAACTAATATCCCATTACTATTTAAGTTATTTAGTATTGTTGAAACTCTTAAAAGCTCTGGATTAACAGATGGACCACAAACTCCTGTTGAACAACACATTGCAGGATCAAAAATAATCATTTTTTTCATAATAACGCATTCTCCTTTTTATCTTTCTACTTGCTAGTACAAAGAATTTATTTATTTTTACATACACATTCCTTTTGCTTACAGATACATTCTTCAGTATCAGTAATGATATTCATTAAATTTAGAATTAATCTGTTAGCATTAGTGGTATGTAATTTATAATAATTCCATATGCCTTCTTTTCTTGATAATACTAATCCACACTCAGTTAAGACCTTTATATGATGAGATAGTGTGGGCTGAGTAAAATTAAAATTCTCAAGTAAATCACAAGCACACTTTTCGCCACAAGATAAAATGTCCAATATTTTTAGTCTATTAGCATCAGATAATGCCTTAAAAATCTTTGCATTTATTTCATAGTTATTCTCCATAATAAACCTCCAACAAAATCTCTTACATTTACACCAATATAGAGAAGTATCTATGTCCCTTTAATATATTTCTTTATATAGGTGCTACTATAAGATGATATATAGATATATATCTATATGTTATGGTGGAAATTTAATTTTGTTACAAAAAAATCTTAACAATACCTTTTATATTGTTAAGATTTTTAATACTTAATTTCTTATTAATATTTATATATAATTTCTTAGGGCTTATAAAATACTTCCCATCATTGGGTAATCTTCCTCTCCATTACCTCCATTTATAGCCTTTATTCCAGAATGAAGAAAGGTTGATCTTATTACTGAATTATTTCCATATCTATTTCTTATAGAATCTATAGTCTTATCTAAAGCACGTTGTTTTTCTATTGCCTTATTATCAAATAATGAACTTTGAAAAAATTCATTACTACATAGCTTTGTTACTCTAACTCCAATTTGTCTTATGGCTTCACCTCTCCAGCACTCTTCAAAGGCTTTAGTTAATTCTGCAAATATTTCTTCTGTGGAGTCTGTATAATTTTCTAATGTCTTTTGATGAATGTATTTTTCAAAATTGAATCCTTTTATTGATATGGCTACTACTTTACATAAGCTTTCATTACTTCTTAACCGACTAGCAACAGATTCAGTTAAAGATAAAATTACTCTTAGTGCTTCCTCTTTAGTAGTTATATCCCAAGCTATAGTAGTTGAATTCCCTATTCCTTTAACATCTACATAATTATATTTTCTAACTAAGGATTCATCTATTCCATTTGCATAGTTATATATTACTTTACCATGGCTTTTAAAAACACTTTTAAGTAAATCTAAATCAAAATTAGCTAAGTCTCCAATAGTGCATATATTTAATTTATCTAAGTTTCTTTTAGTTGCTCTTCCTACCATAAATAAATCCTCTATAGGAAGTGGCCACATTTTATCTTTTATATCTTCTTTAAATAATGTGTGTATTGAATCCTTAGGATTAAAATCACTAGCCATTTTTGCCAGTAGCTTATTACTGCTTATTCCTATATTAACAGTAAATCCAAGTTCCCTATTTATTCTATTTTTTATTTCTAATGCTTTTTCCATATAAATTTCTTTATAATGACTCATATCCATAAAAACTTCATCTACTGAATATCTTTGTATTATGGGTGAATATTCATAAAGAAGGTTATACATAGCATTACTACAACTTACATATAGCTTATAATTAGGTCTAAATATTTTTAAGTTTGGACATTTCTTTAAAGCTTCTACAATAGTTTCTCCTGTTTTTATTCCGTATTTTTTGGCTGGTATAGATTTAGCTAGGACAATTCCATGTCTTTCATCTCTATTTCCACCTACAATAGAAGGAATTTTTCTAATATCTTCTGTAGTTTCTCCCAGTTGTAACATTCTAATAGCTGTCCATGAAAGGTATGCTGAATTAACATCTATATGAAATACTATTCTTTCATCCAAGATATTCCCTCCAATCTAATACTTAAAAAGTATCCATTTATAAGTGCTTGAATCATATTTTATTTCATATAATTTCTCTTGCCCATTTATACAACTACTACACAGGAATTTTTCCATTATACTACCTGCTAATCTTTCCTTTTCCCTTTTTAATATCTTTTCTATTTTTATTACTGTAACTTCATTTTCATCTAGCTTAAACTTAAGAGGATTAATAGAACCATCCTTATTAAACCATGCTATCATTTGTATTGGTTTAGCAACAACTTTCAAATATATCCCTCCCTTGGAAATCCCTAAATCAATTATATCGAACATACGTTCTTTTGTAAAGATAATTATATTATGCCTTTTTATTAAAGAAAATACTCAAGATTTATAATTTTTATTATTAGTAAATAAAAAAATACAAGTAAAATAGCTTCTCACTTGTATTTATTCACATAATATTAAATTTATGACCTTTATTTATTTATATATATGTAAAGTAATATTATATTTCTAAAGTAGTTTTATCACTCCACTTAAACTCTGGTTTTACTTCAATTATTTCATTAACTAGTTTAAATAAAGCTACATCTTTTTCTTTACATTCCAGCATTATATCTACATCTCTATTAAATATCTTTAATGTCTCAAGAAAATTTATAAAGTCATGTACATCTATAAAGTCAGAATGCTTCTTATCAACTTTATCAACTAAGGTCTTATCTTTTGGAGAAGAAAAATGCATTTTAGCAGGTAATTTTTCATTGTTCCATGTATTTAATATATCTTCTAATAAATCTTTAATGTCTTCTCCATTATTATTACAATTATGATGATGTATATCTAAAACCATTGGAATATTTAACTCTTTGCATAAGCTTAAAGTTTCTTTCGCTGTATAGGTTTTATCATCATTTTCAATTATAAGGGTTTCTCTTATATTCTTAGGGAAGGTGTTAAAACTCTCTATAAATCTTTTTCANGTATTAAAATTCTCTATAAATCTTTTTAAAGCTGCTTCTTTTCCACCAGTAGCTCCACCTACATGAATTACCATCTTTCCTTCTTTATAATCCATATCTTCAAACCATTCAACTTGCCTTTGTAAATTTATAAGGGTATTTTCTACAACCTTAGAATTTGTGCTATTTATTACATTAAATTCATCTGGATGAGTATCAACTCTCATATTAGATTCTTTAATAAGCTTTCCTATGTACTGAAAATCCTTTTTAAATATTTCTCTATGTCCCCAATATCCAACCTCTGGATGAGTTACTAATGGAATTAAGGCAGAGGTTATTCTATAAAAATGTATTTCCTTTTCTATATTATATTTTAATATTTCTTGAAGATCTGCTAAATTTGATAATGTTACTGTTTTTAACTTTTCTAGCCTTTTTTCTTCAGAAAAAATTTTACTATAATTAGTAAAAGTAACAGTACTAGAGCTAGTTACTTTTTTACCCAACACCTTTGAAATTGCTACATAACCAATTCTTATTCTCATATTTAGTCTCCTTTGTTTGAAATAATTTTAAAATATATATAAATATTAAAAAGACCTCAATTGAGGCCCTAAAAATTTGGAAGTCATATTTTATGTTGTTATATAGTTTTATTAATTTAATCCTTCATTTTATAAATTCCATACTCTCCTGTTCTTTCGTCTTTAAAATATTCTTGCATAGGAGGTTTAAAGGTAAAAATTATAAATACTATAACATGAAGAAATATCCCCATTAAGGCAATATATCTTAACTTTTTGTTAGGTAAAGTTATACATCCTATTATATAAGATACTGTTTGCCCTATTAGTATTCCTAATAAATAAGCCACTATGTCTACTATCATTTCAGTTGTTGCTCCAAGATCTTTGAAGAAAAAACTCCATAAAGCAGTTATTGAAAAGCAAACAATTTCAAATACTACAATACAAACAAATTTACTAAATAAAAAGTTATTTGCTTCATTTTTTACAAAAGCATATTCTACAAGTGAATATATCAAAATTGGATATAATCCAAGTTTCCAATGCTCCCACATACTTTCATTTATTGGTGCTATAAGTCCTACAATTATATTTTCATTTGATAAGTTATATAGGGAATGCCATAATGCACCTAAAGCAAAAATTATAAATACACCTATTATTTCAAAATTAAATAACCTCTTGCACTTCATTTTCTTTCTCCTTAAAACACTTCTATATTTATTTTATGGAGAAATTTTAAAATAATACGTAAATTCAATTAGTAATTAATAAATTCAATTAATTTTTCCTTTGTTTTATTATCGCAGAAGGATGCTTGTACATTATTTATATATATTTCTTTATATTCATCTGAAGTTATATTAAATGTCTTTAAAACATTATTAGTTTCTTCATTTAATGTTACATTAGAAACTGTTCTGTTATCAGTACTTATATTTACCTTTATACCATCATTATGATAGTTATATATAGGGTGATTAGAATATGAATTTACAGCTTTTGTGTCAATATTACTCTTTGGACACATCTCCAAAGTAACTCCTAGATTTTTAACTAAATCATAGGCTTCTTCATCATTATATATAAAGACACCATGTCCTATTCTTTCAGCTCCCAAAAGCTTTATTGAATCTCTTACATTTTTACCAAAGCCTGTTTCTCCAGCGTGGATAGTAATTCTAAAACCTTTTTCTTTAGCTAATTTCATTGCATCTACATATTCATATACGAAATCTTCTTTTTCTGTAGCTGCTAAATCTATTGCCACAACACCTTTTCCCAAGAATTTAGAGCCTGCTTCCATAGTATCATATACATGCTTTATATCTAGCCCTCTGATACAAGAAACTATTACATTCCCTTTTATCTCATAAATTTTTTCTGCATCCCTAATTCCTTCAATAACACTTTCAATTATTTCTTCTAATTTAAGACCATTTTTAATATGAAAAATTGGTGCAAATCGTATTTCTATATACTTGATATTTTCCTTTGCTGCATCTTCTAATAGTTCAAAGGAGGCTCTTCTTAAATTTTCTTTAGTTTGTAATACCATATTAGGAAGATCAAACTTTTCTAAATACTCATCTAAAGAGCTGCAGGTCTCTCCAACTGTCAATAAATTTTTAACATAATCGTATTCATAACTATCTAAGTCTATTCCTTCTTTTTTAGCAAGCTCTATTACAGTTTCAACTCTTAAGCTTCCGTCCAAATGGCAATGTAATTCTACTTTTGGTAACTTGTTAATATCCATACAATCACTCCTCTATTTAATAAAATTTAAAGTAAAGATAATATATAAAAATGTATAAAAAAATTCCTGATCACGAAGAAATCAAAAATAAATGATTTCTCCGTAATCAAGAATTATTGGTTCTTGGTAGAGACCCCTAAACCATATTATTAGGATTATACGAAGTATTCTATATTCACAATTTTAAATTATCATTATTTTACCATAGATATTAAATAAGTCAATATATTATTAGAAATTAAATGTATCTGGATCTGAACCTGTTCTAAGATTCTTATTCATACCATTCATTAATTCAATTTCTTCATTAGTTAATTCAAAATCAAATACATCAGCATTTTCTTTAATTCTATTTTCATGCACAGATTTAGGGAATACTACTATTCCTTTTTGTAGTAACCATCTAATTATTACTTGTGCAGCTGACTTATTATACTTTTTACCTATTTCTATTATTTCACTATTATTTAAGCAAGCACCTGAACCAAGTGGTGACCATGCTTCGAAAACTATCCCTTTTTCTTTACACATTTCTAATATATCATTATCTTGCATTTGAGGGTTAAACTCCATTTGATTAACGGCTGGAACAATTTCTGTATTATCTAATAAATCTTGTAAATGGTGTGTTTTGAAATTTGAAACTCCTATTGCTTTTGTTCTTCCGCTTTTATAAATTTCTTCCATAACCTTATAAGATTTAATATATTTATCCTTAACTGGCCAGTGTATTAAATATAAATCAACATAGTCTAAACCAAGCTTCTTTAAGCTAGTTTCAAAAGCTTCCATTACTTTTTCATCTCTCATATCTTGATTCCATAACTTAGTTGTTATAAATAATTCTTCTCTTGGAATTCCACTTTCTTTTATTGCTTCTCCAACAGCTTCCTCATTTTTATAAACAGCTGCTGTATCTATATGTCTATAACCTGCTTTTAATGCTGCAAGAACTGCTTCTTTAGTTTCTTCACCACTTCTCCAAACACCTAATCCAAATTGGTAAATGCCGTTACCAGTGTTCATCTTTATTTTACTATTTATATTCATAGTCCTACCTCCTAAAGTGTTAATTATTTTTCTATATTATATCAAAA
>NZ_JABUTB010000032.1:0-17840 GCF_021443865.1 Clostridium sp. | reverse complement strand
GTATACTAGTGGTACTCAAATTGATATTATTCTTTATATTTAATTAGTATTTATTATTTTACCAATATCTATTTTTATTGGGACAATAATTCTTTTTAACAGCAGCTCTAATTTCAACGAAGCATCCACAAAGCTTGCACATTCCATTTATTAATAGCTCACACTCTTTACATATACTTAATCTTCTTCCATATTCTTCGTTACTAGATCTAATATAATCATCTATTGCAGAAATATATTCTTTCATATGAATATATTCTGCTTCGCTTAAAACTTCATCCATAAGACATCGTCTGCAAAATGGTTTACTCATATTATTCAATAATAAATCTCATAATACTACATTTTGGAATTGTGAAGCTTAGTCCTTTTTCTGTTACTGTGAAATCATTAAATTCTTTAATAGTAACAGTGTTAGGCTCTTCAAATGTATTGCATGCATTCATTTCATTAGTTAATATATTTGCTGTAATCTTTGTAGGTTTTTTACCTAATAATTCTGTGTCTACTTTATAGTCATCAGTAATAGATAAATTATTTATAGTAAAGATTATTCTACCATCTTTATCTACTGAAGCTGATTCATGTAAATTAGGCACTAAATTTTCCTCTTCTAAACCTATTTCTTTAGTTTCGATATAGCTTTCTAATAAAGTTGCTTCTTGGTGAGCCTTATACATATTAAACACATGATATGTTGGTGTTAATATCATATTATCACCTTCTGTTAATATAACAGCTTGTAAAACATTTACCATTTGAGCTATATTAGCCATTCTTACTCTTCTTGAATTTTTATTGAAAATATTTAGATTAATACCTGCAATAAGGGCATCTCTCATAGTGTTTTGTTGATACAAGAATCCTGGATTAGTGCCTGCTTCAACATCATACCAGCTACCCCATTCATCTACAATTAAAGCAACTCTTTCTTCTTTATCATATTTATTCATTATTTTAATATGATTCTTTATAAATTCATCCATTTCAAGAGTTTTCTTTAATGTCTTATACCAAGTTTCATTATCAAAATCTCTAGCATCACCTTTATTATTCCAGCCACCTGGAAAAGTATAATAATGTAAGCTTAATCCGTCCATAAAATTACCAGCAGATTTCATTAGCTCTTCTGTCCATTCATAATCATTATCATGAGGGCCACAAGCTATTTTGTATAATTGATTTCCTGGATAATTTCTGCAATAAGTTTGATATCTTCTATACATATTAGCATAGAATTCTGCTGTCATATTTCCACCACAGCCCCAGTTTTCATTACCTACTCCAAAGTATTTAACCTTCCAAGCTGCTTCATGTCCATTTTCTTTTCTAAGTTCAGCCATTGGTGATATGCCATCAAAGGTTAAATATTCTATCCATTCTGACATTTCTTGAACTGTACCACTACCTAAATTACCATTTATATATGGCTCACATTCAAGTTGTTTGCATAGTTCCATAAACTCATGAGTTCCAAAGCTATTATCTTCTAAAGTTCCACCCCAATGAGTGTTTATAATTTTCTTTCTCTTTTCTTTTGCTCCGATTCCATACTTCCAATGATACTCATCAGCAAAACAGCCACCTGGCCATCTTAAAACTGGTATTTTAATTTCTTTCAGAGCTTGTACTACATCTTTTCTCATACCATTTACATTAGGTATATGAGAATCTTCTCCAACATATATACCTTCATAAATGCATCTTCCTAAGTGTTCTGAAAAGTGTCCATAGATTTCCTTACTTATTTTTGAAAGTTGTTTTTCAGTATTTATCACATATTTTGCCATTTCTTCACCTCTTAAGTTTTATTATTTTAAACCTTATAATTATTTAAATTTGATTTTTGCTACTAAATTCTTAAGCTTATTATTTATTTAACATCCAATAGATACTATTCCACTTTAGCTCATTTGAAAAATCTCTTATATTTGTATTTTTCCCTATAACAACAGTTTCTAAGTCATACATATCGGCAAGGCTACATAATTGTTCTGAATCAACTACATATGAAAATGAAGTGTGATGAGCTCCACCTGCTAATATCCATGCTTCTGCTCCTATTTTTAATGATGGTTCTGGAGTCCATAGAACTCTAGCAACTGGAAGATTAGGTAAATCCTTTTCTACTTCTTTTGCATTTACTTCATTAATTATTAATCTCATTCTTCCACCTAAGTCTACTAAGGAAGAACATATAGCCTTACCTGATTGTCCATTAAATATAAGTCTAGCTGGATCTCCCTTATCTCCAATTGATAAAGGCTTTACATCTATTATTGGCTTATTAGCAGAAATTGTTGGGCAAACCTCTAACATATGAGCTCCTAATATCATTTCGTTACCTGGTTCAAAATGATAAGTGTAATCCTCCATAAATGAAGTTCCAATATTATTTGACATTATCTTCATAAGTCTTACTAAGCCAGCAGTTTTCCAATCTCCTTCTCCACCAAAGCCATATCCTTCTTCCATAAGTCTTTGTACAGCTAAACCTGGTAATTGTTCCATACCATGTAGTACTTGGAAGTTAGTTGTGAAAGCAGTATATTCTCCTTTTTCAAGGAATCTTCTTAGTGCAATTTCTACTTTAGCTTGATATTTTATAGAATCTCTAATTGCACCTTCTACTTGTCCTTCTTTACAAATATCATATTTTTCTTCATAAGCCTTCATTAAATCTTCTATTTCTTCTGACTTAACTTTATCTATTTCTTCTACTAAATCTCCAATTCCAAAAGCATCACAAGTCCATCCAAGCTTTATTGCTGCTTCAACCTTATCGCCTTCAGTTACAGCAACATTTCTCATATTATCATCAAATCTAGCTATTTTTATATTTTGTCCTTCTACAAAGGCAACAGCAACACCCATCCATTTATTTATATCCTTATGAACTTCTTTGTCTTGCCAATGTCCAACTAAAACTTTTCTCTTATTTTTCATTCTTGTATTTATAAATCCAAACTCCCTATCTCCATGAGCTGATTGATTTAAATTCATAAAGTCCATATCTATAGTTTCCCATGGTATATCCCTATTGAATTGAGTGTGGAAGTGAAGTTGTGGCTTGTTTAAAATAGATAAGCCTCTAATCCACATTTTAGCTGGTGAAAATGTATGCATCCATGTAATAATTCCTGCGCAACTTTCATCATTATTTGCTTGCAAACAAACATCATAAATTTCTTTAGGATTTCTAACTGTAGGCTTATAAACTATATTGTATTTTATATCTTCAATTTCATTTAATCCTTCAACGATTTTTTGAGAATCTAAAGCAACTTGATTTAATGTTTCTTCTCCATATAAATCTTGACTACCTGTTACAAACCAAAAATTATATTCTTTTACTTTTAACATATAAAACCCTCCTATTCCTTATTTAAAATGATTATTTTTGACCATAATATGCATTTGAGCCATGCTTTCTAAAGTAATGTTTATCTTGAAGCTCCTTATCTATAGGCGTTATACTATTATTTAAGTTTTCAGTTAAAAGAGCCATTTTTGAAACTTCTTCTAAAACTATTGCATTAGCAACTGCTTTATTTGGAGTTTCTCCCCAAGAAAATGGACCATGGCTTCCAACTATTATTCCTGGAACGCTTAATACTTCTATTTTTCTTGATTCTAAGGTTTCAATTATTACAAAGCCAGTATTTCTTTCATACTCTGTTTTTATTTCTCCATTTGTCAACTTCCTAGTACATGGAACAGGTCCATAGAAAGTATCTGCATGAGTTGTTCCATATGACGGAATGTCTCTTTTAGCCTGTGCCCAAGATGTTGCAAAGGTAGAATGAGTATGAACTATTCCCCCTAAATCAGGATATTTTTTATATAGTTCTATATGGGTAATGGTATCTGATGAAGGTCTTAAGTTTCCTTCTACTGTATTACCTTCTAAATCTACAACTACCATATCCTCTTCTTTCATATTTTCATAGCTTACACCGCTTGGCTTTATAACTACTAATCCTTTTTCTCTATCTATTCCACTAACATTTCCCCAAGTTAAAACTACTAGGTTATTATTAACTAGAGCTAAATTTGCTTCAAAAACTTCCTTTTTTAATGCTTCTAACATATTTACCTCCTAAAGTTTTCTCATTTTCTTTAGATCCTTCATCACATCGTTTTCACCTCTACCAAAGTAATCATGTAATCTATCATAATGAAAATAAATTTTTGAGTAAACTTCTACATTCTTTTCTATAGGTGTTATTACTTCATCTAATAATTTAGGAATAACTCTTGCAGCTTCCTCTATTGATTCAAATCCACCATTTTCTTTTCCTGCTACAACCGCACCAAACATAGCAGATCCTAAGGCTGGTGTTTGAGTAGATTTAGAAATTCTTATTGGAAGATTTGTTACATCTGCATAAATTTGAATAAGCATTCTATTTTTTTGTGGTAAACCTCCACAAACATATAATTCATTTATTTCAATACCGTGCTCTACAAAAGTATCTACTATCTTTTTATGTCCATAAGCTGTAGATTCAATTAAAGCTCTATAAATTTCCTCTGGTTTAGTATTTAAATTTAATCCTAATATAAGCCCAGTTAAATCTGTATCTACTAAAACTGTTCTATTACCATTAAGCCAATCTAAAGCTAAAAGTCCTGAATCTCCTGGATTTAATTTTTCTGCCTTCTTTGTTAAAAACTGATGTATATTCATTCCTAGCTTGTCCGCTTCATTTAAATAGGATTGTGGTACACAATTATTAACAAACCATGCAAAAATATCGCCAACGGCTGATTGTCCAGCTTCATATCCGTAAAGACCTGGTATTATACCATCTTCTACATAGCCACAAATTCCTGGAACGACAACTTCTTTATCTGATAAAACCATACTACAAGTAGAAGTACCCATTATCATAACCATTTTTCCAGGTTCAGTAACTCCCATAGCAGGAACAGCAACATGAGCATCTACATTAGCTATAGCTATTGGCATTCCAACCTTTAGACCGAATTTCTTTGCCATTTCTTCAGTTAATTCCCCTGCCTTTTCTCCTAAACTTGTAACTTCACAATCATATTTATCTTCAAATAAATTTTCAAGTCTACTATCCAAAGCTTTTAGGAATTCTTTTCTTGGGAATCCTTCTTGTTTATGCCACACTGCCTTATAGCCAGCTGTACAACTATTTCTAGTTTCTTTACCTGTAAGCTGCATTATAACCCAATCAGTAGCTTCTATAAATTTATCAGTAGCATCATAAACTTCTGGATCTTCATTTAATACTTGCCATACCTTTGGAATAAACCATTCAGAAGAAATTTTTCCACCATATCTACTTATAAATTTTTCTCCCATATTATTTGCTATTTCATTTAATTTATTTGCTTCATCTTGAGCTGCATGATGTTTCCATAGCTTAACATAGGCATGGGGATTGCTTTTAAATTCTTCTAAATAACAAAGAGGAGTACCATCTTTTTTCATAGGTAATATTGTACATGCTGTAAAATCAATTCCAAGCCCTATAATATCTTCTGCATCTACACCAGATTTTTCAATTATCTTTGGAATAATACAATCTAATACATCAATGTAATCTTTTGGATGCTGAAGTGCCCAAAAAGGCTCTAATTTTTTACCACAAGGAAGTGCTTCTGTCATTACAACATGAGGATAGGTCATCATTTCTGATATAACTTCTTCCCCTGTATCAACATTAAGAAGTAATGCTCTTGCAGATTCAGTACCATAATCAACTCCTATAGAATATTTACTCATAAATTCCCTCCATTTTACATATATAATATAAAATATTTTAGCAAATTAGTGCGTACAATTATACTCTCAATATAAATGTTACGTACAATTTCATAATAGCAAATAAAGTATCTATTGTAAACATTTAAAGTTACTTATTTTTGCACTTTTAAAAATATTTTTGACATAAAAAATACACCTCCAAATGTTAAATATTATGTCTAACATTTGGGGTGCACTTCATTTTACATTGTGCGACAGCACCTATAATTATTACTTATTTATATTTTTAACACTATCCCTTTTCACAATTACCGGCTCATATACATATTTAATTTCATTTTTTTCTTTATTAATAAGTGAAATCAACATTTCTGCCGCCTTCTTACCCATTTCTTCTTTAGGATGATTTATAGTAGTTATTCCATAATCTAATATTTCTGAAATAGTTTCATCATTATCATATCCTACTATAGATAAATCCTCTGGTATTTTTAATCCTAGCTCTTTAGCTACTTTGATTACTTTAATAGCTGTTTTATCGTTATAACAAATTATAGCTGAAGGTCTATTATCTCTGCTTAATACATTTTTAGCAAAGGCATATACATAGAAATCCTCTTCATAAGTTTTGAAGTTTCCTATTATTGTACTATCAATTTCTATTTTATTTTCTTCTAAAGCTTTTAAATATCCATTTTTACGTTCTAAGCCTTGCAAATCATCTTCTTTAAATATTCCTGAAATCTTTCTATGACCTAAACTAATTAAGTAATTACAAAGATCATAAGCACCTTTTTCATCATCTATTATTACATATGATTGACTTTCTTTATTATAGGTTGCATTTATCATTAAATAAGGTATGTTATTTTTATCTATTTCTTTATATAAATCTTCATTACTATTTCCTAAAGCACTGGCTGTAGGCTCAATTATTGCCCCAGCTACATCATAATCTAATAATTTTTTTAACTGCTCTCTTTCTTTATCTTTTTCATTATTAGTGTTTAATAATAATATATCATACCCCTTGTCATTCAATTCCTTTTGTATACCTTTAATTAAATGAGGGAATATATATTCAGATATATATGTAGTTATTACAATAACAAGCTTACTATGTGTTTTTTTCGATTTATTTAATTCCTTAGCATACGCTCCCTTACTCTTTTCTCTATAAATATAGCCTTCCTTTTCCAGCTCTACTATAGATTGTCTTACAGTATGCCTACTTACAGAAAAAATTTCCCCTATTTCTTGTTCAGTTGGTAGTTTATCATTCTCTTTTATTTCTCCTGACAAGATTTTATCTCTATAAAATTCAAATATTTCAATGTATTTTATTACTTTTTCCATTTTCAACTACCTTTCTTATATTGTACATACAATTATATTATATCATTAAAGTTAATTGCAATTATTATTTAAATTTTAATGTATAAATATTTGTTGTAATTATTTATATAATCTATTCCCTTATTTAAAAAGTATAGTATAATTTATATAAAAAACATAAGGAGTAAAATATATGCACAATATAAAAGTAATTATTATGGATGTAGATGGTACACTAACAAACAGCAAAAAAGTAATAACTGATAAAACAAGAAACGCACTAATTAAAGCTCAAGACTTAGGTATAAAATTAGTTTTAGCTTCTGGAAGACCGACATCTGGATTATTAGATTTAGCTAAGGAATTAAAAATGGATGAAAATAACGGTTTGTTAGTATCCTTTAATGGATCAAAAGTAGTTGATTGTGAAAATAATAAAGTTTTATTTGATGAAACTATGAGCATTGAAGAAGGACAAGCAGTTCTTGAACATATGAAAAATTTTAAGGTTAAGCCTATGATAGATAAAGATGATTATATGTACGTTAATGACGTATTTGATAATAGTATAAATTACAAAGGTAAACCCTTTAACATAATTCAATATGAATCTCGTGGTGGCAAGTTTAAGTTATGTGAAAAGGATGATTTAGCTGCTTTTGCTGATTACCCATTAAATAAAATATTAACTGCTGGAGATCCTGAATATTTACAAGCTAATTATAAAGAAATGATGGAACCCTTTAAAGATACTTTAAATTGCATGTTTACAGCAGATTTCTTCTTTGAATTTACTGCCAAAGGAATTGATAAAGCAAGAGCTATAGATAGTGTATTAATTCCTATGGGATATAAAAGAGAAGAAATTATTGCCTTTGGGGATGGTCATAATGATGCTTCCATTGTTAAATATGCTGGTATAGGAATTGCTATGGATAATGCAGTAGATGATTTAAAAGCTATAGCTGATGAAGTAACTTTATCCAATGAAGAAGATGGCATTGCCTATACTTTAAGCAAACACATTAACGGTATAGAGTTTTAAATTATAGAAATTATAAATATTTAGAGAAATAATATTTTAAGGGTTTCCCTTAGGATATTAATGAATCCTAGAAATAAAAGGAGCTGTGTCACCTTCCAAATTAATAATTTGGTATTGTGCTTCAGCTCCTAATTACTTATAAACTTGGATAATAATGTGATGGTAACATTTCTGAATGAGTATAAACATCTATGCGGGTACCTTCTGTTAAAGAAAATTTCTAAATGATTTTAAAATGGATTTTAAATTTAATTTTTTTACTATATAAAATTAAAAAAGGTTGTAGTATAAACTACAACCTTCAACAATCTAAAATTATCTTCTATTTTGTTCTTTTCTAGCTCTTCTGCAAGATACGCATCTTGTTGGTTCGTTATCGAATCCTTTTTCTTTATAGAATTCTTGTTCTCCTACTGAAAATATGAATTCACTTCCGCAATCTCTGCATGTTAATGTTTTATCTGACATATATATTCCTCCTAAAATTAAAGATTCTAATTTGATATAATAATCTCTAATTTTCGAGAAACTAATTATCCAAATGAAACTTTTTTTGTTAGCAATTTTTGCTACTCTCTTATAGTAACATACTATTTATTTAAGTGCAACCTTTTTATTTTATTTTTTACATAGTTTATCTTTAAATGCCTTTATTTTCATTTACTATACTTACTAAATACTTTTCTAGTTTGATAATAACATTATCTACATTAAATTTTAATGCAGTTTCTCTCCCTCTCTTAACTAATGATTTTATTAACTCTTCCTCAGTCAATACAGAAATCACTAAAGAAGCTAATGAATTTGAGTCGTATACATCTGCAACTAATCCATTATAGCCATGAGAAATAAATTCATTTATTCCACCACAGTTAGTTGTTATTACAGGAACTCCTGATGCCATAGCCTCTAAAGGGGGCATACCAAAGCCTTCATATACTGAAGTAAATAATAATAAATCTGATTTTCTATAATACTCTGCTAAATCCTTTTGAGAAGGCTTTTCTATAAAATTAATTGGAAAGCTAACAACTTTCATTTGTGGAACCCTTTGACATACCCAATTTACATTAAATCTATACCCCTTATTCCAAACTCCTTGTAATGTTTGCATTGCTGTATTAAAGTCTTTAAATTTTAAACCAGGATGTCCTACTAATAGTATAGAGTTATTAAATTTATGAGTTTCTGGATAGTATAAATCAGTATCTATAAAATCAGGTATTATATATGATTCCCTATTATATCTTGCTTTTAATACTTTACTTATAGTTTCTGATACACTAGCTAAGTAAAAATCACAACTAAAAATCTTTAATAGTTCTTCTCTATAAGGATGTTTAGATGATAAATCTCCATAATCACCAAAAAGGAATTCATTTCCTTGCTCCCAGTAAACTACTGGTATTGTACTGTCTTTCAATTCATATATTTGGTTGAAAAATCCACATACTATAACATCACATTTATTTATATAGTCTCTATATGGTTTATCTAATGGAACTAAAATACCTTCATCTATTTTTATATCAAACCAATCAGGAATAACATTCTCTCCTTCTTTACCTCTAAAAAAGACAGATATTTTATGACCTCTATTTTTCAATGCTTTTATTTGCGATAAAAGCATCTTTAATCCTCCTGTCAAAGACTTATGAGGAAGTATATATCCTATAGATAGTTTATTATTATCTATATTATTTTCATTTATTTTAATTGTAGGATTATTTTTATTATTTATATCTTTTTTAGGAAATAACTGAAATAACTCTGCAAAATTGTATCCAATTTCAACTTCTTTATAGGAAAAATCATAGTTTATAAAATCTATAATAGACCATTTACTTTTATGGGCTTCATACTTGTTACCTAAATACTCCTCTTGCTCTGCTGGATATCTTGGTGTAGATATGATTAATGACTTATTAACATGCTTCATAAGTTCATTAATAAATTTCTTACCCTCTTCTTTTTCAAAATGTTCTAATACATCTATAAGTAATATGCAATCATACTTTGGAAGTTTCTTTATTACTTCACTTGCATCACCATAATATATCTTGTTATATATATAATCATGTATAGGATTCTTATATTTTTCAAAGGCTTCTATTCCATCAATATTTATTAACCATTGATCCTTTCTATATCTCTCAAAAGGTAAATCAAGAACTTCCCTTATTATTAAACCATATTTTCCAAATCCTACTCCTATATCTAAAATTGAATTTGGCTTTTCCTTTAGTATTTCATCTAAAATACTAGGAATTGCTTGGTAGAAGCTTGTAGGCATCTTATTAATTCTCCTTTATAATTACAATTTTTCACTAATACCTATAATATACTTAGGAGGTTTTTTTGCTACAATCCATTAGAACAATAGCCTAATTAAATCATATATTACTATATACTGTTAAAAATTTATTTTCTTAATTACAAGGAGATTAGTAATATGTCATTAAGTTTATGTATGATTGTTAAAAATGAAGAAAATGCATTATCTCGATGTCTAGAAAGTGTTAAAGACATAGTAGATGAAATTATATTAGTTGACACTGGTTCTACAGATAATACACTTGAAATAGCTAAGAGTTATGGAGCAAAAGTATTTTATTATAAATGGGATAACAGCTTTGCAAACGCTAGAAATTATTCGCTAAGCAAAGCTACAAAAGATTGGATACTAATTATGGATGCTGACGATGAATTAGTAGAAGAAGATAAAAGTAAGGTAGTATTACTTATTAATAATGAAGAAAATAAGTTAAATGCCTATTTCGGAGAGACACTTAGTTACTCTGGAGAACTAAAAAATTATAATATATATTCTAATTTAAATATTAGGTTTGTAAGAAATGGTAAAGGTTATAAATTTACTGGTGACATCCATGAACAAATTACACCTGGTAGTGAAGATGCAAAAAAACAAGTATTTTTGGGATTGGTTGATATAAGGTTTTATCATTATGGATACCTTAATGAAACTATAATTGAAAAAGATAAAAGAAAAAGAAACATGTCTATAATTGAAAATATGCTAAAGAATGATCCAAATAATACTTTTATGCTTTATAATATGGGGGTTGAGTACTCTGCTAAAGGAGAATACTCTGAAGCATTAAAGTATTTAAATAAAGCATATAACAATTTTACTCCTACAGCTGGCTTTGGCTCAAAATTAATTTTAAAAATGATTTCATGCAATGAGTATCTAAACAACCTAAATGAATGTTTAAAATTAATTGAAGCTGGACAAAAGTATTACCCTTCCTGCACTGAATATGAATTCTGCAAAGCAAATATATTTTATAAAAAACGGAAGTATTTATCAGCTATTGAATCTGCTAAAAAATGTATATCTATGGGTGAGTCCCCTGTTTTACTAAGAGAAATTTCAGGTATTGCTACCTATAAACCATATTATCTTTTAGGCATTATTGCATATGATCTTAGCCACTATGATGATGCTTATGAATATTTAAATAAAGCACTTAAAATAAATAGCAAGTTAACTGATGCCTTTTTTAAAATTTCTGAAATATTATTTAGAAATAATACAGAACTTAAAGAAATACAAAATAGATTAGAAAGTTACTTTGATACTATAGATGAAGATACGGCTTTTTTACTATCAAAAGCATTTTATTCTCAAAATGAATTTGGCTTAGCTTATTATTATATTAATAATATAAACTCCTCTGTAGAAAATAATCAAAAACTTTCTTTTTATAAAGGTATTTATTTATACTATTTAAAAAATTATAAAGAAGCTTTAGAAAACTTGTATAAAGTAACTGACGAAGAATATTTAAATACTTCAACTTACTGTAGCATCTTATGTGCTCTATTTGCTAAAAAATATGAAGAGGTTGATAATTTAATTAATGTTGCTAAAAGCTTTAATGAACCAGAAGATATTATAATTTATAATAGCTTTATATCATTAATTAAAGGTAATTCAGATGCGATATTAGAAGTTAATATTAACTCTGAAAGCTTATTACAAGCTATTTTTAATCTTTTGGAGGTTCTTTTAAAAGGAAATTGCCTTGATGAATTTAATAAAGCTTTAGTGCTTCTTAACCATTTTAGTGATGATAGTATCTCTTTAAATCTAGGTAAATTATATTATAAATATGGATACTTAGATTTTTCTTATAAAGAGTTTATTAAATCTATTAAATTAAATGAAAAAATAGATAGTACTTCACTATCTATAATGAATTCAATCCTTTCAATAAAAAAATCTTAAATCCCCCTATATTACTTAATGTTTATAGCACATTCGTTAACGTAATATCATATCTTATCATAGAGTACTTGTTATTCAAATAAAATTATGGAGATGATATTAAATGGCATTTAATGCTAACTTTGATAGTCCTCAAACTGCATCTGGAAGATATGTTAGTATCATTGGTACAGTTCCAGCTAATACTGCATTTATAGAAGTTATGCAAATAACAGTTTCTAGATATGAATCTGGTTTTGAACATTTTTATCTAACAAAAGAATATGTTAATACAACTAGTACACCAAGTGCTATTAGTGAAAGTATTGCAATTGCTGCAATCCCTATAATTTCTGATTCGGATGTAGTTACCTTTACTTCATTCGGTGCTATCATAGGTGAAGTAGACATTCAATAAAAATAAATTTTTAAAATCTTATACTAAAGAAACGATATATAAATAATTCTAAAATGAGTTTTAATGAAATATCATATAATTAATAAATCATTGAAACTCATTTTTTAGTATATCTATATCATGAGGTGATAAAATGGCAAATATAATTATTCCAGCATTAAAGAGTATTACTGTTAGCAATAAATGTCCAAATAAAAGTATAAATGAAAATATAATAACAATAGGTACTAATAATAATGCTAATTATTATAGTTATTTATTTTTTGATGTATCATCTCTACCTTCTGATATTAGAATATCTAGTGCAGAGCTTGTACTTTTTAAAACTGATAACTTCTTCAATAATAATGAAGAAAAATTATCAATAAGTCCTCTAACAGACTACTTTAGTACCTACACAACATATAATAATGCTCCAAATTATGATCATTATTCAAAAATAAATTTTTATCCCCTAACATCTAAAGTTGCTGTTACAGTAAATATAACTAATATAGTTTCTGGATGGATAAGAAATAGACCAAGTAATAAAGGTATAATTATCTATGGAAGAAATAAAGGTACTATTGTAACTTTTGGGTCAGTAAAAAGTGATGATACTTATCTAATTCCATTTCTAAAAGTCTATTATGAAAAAATTAATCCTAACAAGCATAATAAAATCTTATGTAAATATGGTAATAATGAAAATTGTAATGATGATTTTATTAAAATAAGCAAAAAGGAATTAGAAGAACTATTATCTAAGATTTGTAAGGATGTATGTTGTAATAATCCTTATCCACCTTCACCACCTGCACCTACACCAACCCAAAATCACAGTACAATTGTAGATGTAGATGTTACTGGGAATGTAGCTCCTTATTCAGTATATAATATTATTATAGAAGTAGAGGTTACAAGAGCTATAACTGGACAAAAAGATTATTACTATACATCTGATGTTTATATTAATTCATTAAACTCTAATAGTTTACCTATAAAAAAATCCTATAAAATTGCAGTAATACCTGAGATTCAGGTTGAAGATAGCCAATCAATAAATATCTTTTGTTCCTATAATGGCCCTGTTATAAATTCTTAGAAAATACATAAAACATGTACTAAAAATTAATTACATGTTTATTTGATTTATTTATTAAGTTTTATTAATTAGGGCCTTTTTCTTATTAATTAAATATTATCTTATTATTACATATCCATTGTTTTCAAGAACTGCTATTGATTTTTCAAAGTTCTCTTCTTTAGTTAATATATAATCTGTATTGTATGTTGATACTGCAAATATTCCAATTTTATTTTCAGCTAATAATGTAGATATTTTTGATAATATACCTATAAGTGAAAAGTCTAATAAACCTTGTATTCTAAAGGCTTTCCATCCATTATCACATTCAATTGTATTTTTAGGTACCAAAGCTGTGCTACATACTAATGATAATTCTTCATCTGTCTTTCCTATAAAACAAAATTCATCTGAATAATTTACTTCTGATAAATCCTTTACTTTACAAATTGAAAAATCTTGATTTATTATTTTTATCTCCATCTATTGTTCTCCTTTTATCTTATATTTTCTAATATATTAAATTATTTTCTACTATATATAGTAGAATTATAAAATGAAATATTTATAGTTATTATATCATAGCTAAACATATAACAATAATATTCAATATGGTAAATACACTTATATTTATATAGTTATTTTTACTTTAAATTAAAAGATAAATATAATATTATAGTTAATGAGACTTAAATATCTATACAATTTGGAGGGAAATTATGAAACAAGGACAAGAAAAGTTTTTAGAATTTATTTTAGAAAGAGTTCAAGAAGATAAGGTTAATGAAGCAAAATCTTTATTATCTGAAAGCTTTAAGAAACAAACAGATGGTACTTTTTCAAAGGAGTATATTATGGAATTTATTCCTAAGATGATTTCTTTATTAAAAGCTGATAAAGTGGAAGAAGTTAAGGCGATTATGGAGCAATTCGCTAAAAATATAAATAATTAAGTTATATATAAATAGGTATAACAAGGCTACATCAAGTTTTTTATAATTTTGATGCAGCCTTATATTTTATAAATCTATTTTTTTATAAATCTATTTTTTTATAAAAATTGATGTTCCATTTTTTCAAAGAAATCAACTTTAGGTTCAAGAAATTTAAATTTATGAGTATCACCATCTTCAAAATAAGATTCTAAAGGTTCAAATATTTTATCCCAATTCCATAACTCATCACTAATATTTAAATAGTCCTTAAACATTTCACAGCCTTCTGGTGCTATAGGATGTATTAATATTGCTATAACCTTACAAGCATAAAAACAGTCTGCTAGTACAATTCTTTTTAACTCTTCTTTTTTAGAATTATTAACCCAATACTTATTAATTTCTCTTATATAGTCATCAAGAACATAGGATATTCTATGAAAATCTTGATTATACATATGTCTTTCATATTCAAATACAGCTTTTTCTGTTAAGACTTTAATTTTTTCACTTACCTCTTCTCTAGGAATATTTTCATTTAAGCTTTGTAAAGTATAAAAACATGAACGAATAAGTCTATTAAAGACATTTGTTAATAAGTTTCCTTCTTTTAATACTGGGTCTGCTCCATTCTTTTCATCTTCCTTCATATATACTTGAGGTTTAAATCCAACACTTTTTGAAGATAATCCTAAACTCATAAAATGCATACGCAATTGATCACTAGTGTAATAATTTAATAATTCGTCTGCCATTGGTGGTTTAACATCTGAACTACTACTTGCCTTCTTATCCATAAATAAAATATGCTTATTAGGAACTACATGTGGTAGTTTAATATCACTAATATTTGCATTTTTTCCTTTAGGTGTTTTTAATCCAATTAGTATAGCCATTTCAGCAATTGAATAAAAATATATATTATCTTCACCTATAAATTGATATACCATAGAGTTTTTATCTTGCCACCAACTATGCCACTCTTTAGAATTCTCTCCTATTGATTCTAAGTATGTCCTTATAAAAGAAATTGGTGCCCATAATGATTCGGGCCATACCCAGAAGGTAAGATTTTTTAAATCATCCTTATCTGGTACTTTTACTCCCCAAGAGATATTTCCTGATAGTCTAAAAGGAACTAAAGTCTTGCCACTAGTATAATGAATATTTAAATTGTCTAGCTTTTCTTTTGCTTTATCTCTATCTTCTAAATTATCAAAGATAAATGTTATTGAAGATTTATTTTCTTCATTTATAGTCTTATGGCTAGGAAGAATATCTTCTAGGTTATTAAGATCATCGATATATTTTTTAGGAACGTATATCATTGGATCTTTTAAAAATTCATCTATAGCCTTTATTTCAAACTTTCTTCTATTAGTATTTTTCTTTAAAAACTCATTTAGCTCCTTCATAATATCTAAAGAATCATCTAATGTAAAATACCAATTATCTACGTTTTTTAATATTGGTTTCTTTCCTGATAATGTGCTAATAGGATTAATTAATTCTGAAGACATATATTGATGTCCTAATGAGCATTCATCTCCATAGGCTTTATCTGAATTACAGCCAGCAATTGGACATTTTCCAATTACTTGTCTTCCATTAAGAAAAGTTTTCTTATCCTCATCATAAAATTGTAATGCAGATAACTTTTTTATATAGCCATTTTTAAATAAAATATTAAATATTTCTTCTGAAACTTCACTATGGACTTCTCCAGATCTTCCAAAGGCTGAAGCACCAAATAAGTCTAAGCTAATTTTATAATCCTCTAAAGTTTTCTTTTGTGATATATGATTTTCTTTAACATACTCTTCTATAGTTTTGTTGTATCCATTTTCTTTTAGTTTTCGATAACTTTCAAGAATAGGAGATCCATAGCAGTCTGTTCCAGATACAAAAATAACATTATCTTTCCCTATTCTATCCCTTAGAAATCTTGCAAATATATCTGCATGAATAAACATTCCACCAATATGACCAAAGTGAAGATTTTTATTACCATAAGGCATTCCAGCAGTAATTACAGCTTTCTTAGGGAATATTGGTCTTTCGTTTTTTTCTAGTCTTTTACTAATCATTTTCATTACCCCTTTGTAATTATTTTAAAAAACAAAAAGCCCCTGTAGAACTATATTCTACAGGGGCAAAACTTACATTTCACGATACCACCCTTTTTTCCTAAAATGTCACCATTTTAGGCTCTTCAAGTACACCATCTACCTTTTCTAGGTTGAATCATACTCTAGTTCTGTAACGTGAACTTACGTCATAGCATCACTTATAACAAATATTATAAGATCCGTATGCAGCTCCGAGGCTTGTTTCATTATGATTTCATAGTTTCCTTCCACCAAGCAGAAACTCTCTGTGTATTCATTCATAATTACTCTTCTCTTCATAGCTTTTATTATTTTTAACATTATATATAAAATAATTATAAGTGTCAATTATCTAATAAAAAATATTTTATTATTTTTTATTTTTTGACAAATTAATCATTTATTCAAATGGATATACTAAGCCTATTTGATTTTTTACTTCATCCATTATTTTAGCTAATTCCAATGTGTTTTTATGAGAAGCTACATCACTTTCTAAAGCATTATTCATAATGCATTTATTTGCTTCTTCTATTTCATGTTTATATCCAGCTTCTTCATATTCATCTACATATTTTTCAGTTTTATCTTCACTGTATAAATATGCTTCCTTTGACATCCAAAACTTTGGGATAACTATCTTTCCCTTTTCTCCATATATAACTGCGTCATTATCTGTATTTAATGTAATTGAACATGTTAAAGATGCCATTATTTCATCCTCATATTTTAAAGTTATAACATCACGTTCATCTACATTAGTTTCTGTAAATTCAGCAATTGCCTTTATTTCTTTTGGATAGCTGTTTGCTATATACTTAGAAAATAAAATTGGATAAATACCAACATCTAATAATGCTCCCCCAGCTAAATTAGGATTATATAATCTTGAATTTATATCATATTCACTTCTAAATCCTAAATTGGCTGTAATTAATTTAACTTTACCTATTTTATCTTTC
>NZ_JABUTB010000031.1 GCF_021443865.1 Clostridium sp. | reverse complement strand
AGGCTACTTAAGTAGCCTCCATTAAATTATTTATAATAAAAGTGAAGAATATTTTAGTAATTTACAAGAAATTACTAAAATATTAAATAAATGTACTTTTTTCTTAAAATAAAAAGGAAAATTTTAAAGAATATAGAAATAGTTCATATATAATACAAATTTAAAGTTAAACCTAAAGGATGAAGACTATGACTAAAGTTATAAATATAGTTGGAGATAAATCTAATGTAGGGAAAACCTTTGTAATGGAAGGGATTATAAAAGAGCTTAAGAAAAGAGGCCTTAGTATTGCAACCATTAAACATGATGTTCATGGTTTTGATATAGATAAAGAAGGTAAAGATACATATAAACATAGAGAAGTGGGATCTGAAACAGTAATTATATCTTCTCCAAAGAGATTTGCATTAATAAAGGAAGTTCAAGAAGAAATTCCATTAGAAAAAATTATTGATTTTGCTAAGGATAAAGATGTGATTTTAGTGGAAGGATATAAAAAAAGCCCTTTGAGGAAAATTGAAGTATACAGAAATGGTTATAGTAATAAAGTTATTTCATCAAAAGAAAATTTAATTGCAATTGCTAGTGATGAAGATTTAAACTTTGAGGATGTTTTAGTAGTAAAAAAAGATAATTTTATAAAATTAGTAGATTTAATTTTACAAGAAGAAGATTATAAAATTTAATAATATAATCAATAAAATTTTCTAGAGTATTAGTTTCCTAAGGAATTTCTATGGAGCTTATACCTGAATTTAAATTCACAGGGTACATATTTGAAAAAATAGTATCTCCACATTTATGGGAAGGAAAATAAGTTGATTTAAATATCAATATAGGTGCTATAGCACAATTTAAAATTAACAATGAAAAATGTAAAATAGGGGAATAAACTCCTTTAGGAGTTTATAAAAAAGTAATTTCTTTCAAATTACCTCAATAATTCTTCATTTTATATTCTAAATTTTTAATTTGAGAATGTTGCGACGGGATCAATTTAACAACTATAAATAGTGTTAAATATATTTAAATTTAGACTTATTATTCAAGGAGATATGAATAATAAGTTATTTTATTTTTAGGAGGAATACTGTGAGATCCTTTATTTCTTTAGAAGAAGCTTTAGAGCTTTTAAATGACAGCATAGAAAGTTTAGACATTGAGGAAGTACCTTTATTAAATGGATTAAATAAAGTTTTAGCAGAAAGTGTATACTCTAAAATAAATAATCCTCCATTTAATAAATCAGCAATGGATGGATATGCACTTATTGCTGAAGATGCTTTTATAAATAATAAAATTGAAGTGATAGATAAGGTTTATGCTGGAGGATTTAGTAGAAAAACAGTTACTAAAAATACAGCAATAAAAATAATGACTGGAGCACCAATACCTGAAGGTGCAAATGTAGTTATAAAACAAGAAGACGTAATTATAGAAGATAATAGTATAGTTATAAGAAAAGAAGTTTCAGAAAATCAAAATATTTGTCCTATAGGTGAAGATATCTGTAAAGGAGATTTACTTGTAGAAGCTAATAAAAAACTTAATTATTCAGATATTGGAATTATAGCTAGCTCTGGTATTCATAAGATTAAGGTATATAAAAAGCCTAGAATTGCTTTTTTTAGTACTGGGGATGAAGTTAGTGATTTAAATGAAGACCTTAAATATGGGAAAATTTATAATAGTAATAAATTTTCAATTATTTCAAGACTTATAGAACTTGGATATGAAGTAAATAAGGCTAAGCATATAAAAGATGATTATATAGAAATAGGAAGAATATTAAAAGAGACATCTAAAGATAGTGATATAATTATTACTACTGGCGGTGTATCTGTTGGAGAAAAAGATTTATTAAAAGATGCAATTAAAAGTATAGATGGTGAAATTTTATTCTGGAAAATAACTATTAAACCGGGTTCAGCGGTTTTATGTAGCAAGGTTAATAATTGTATTGTTATTAGTTTATCTGGAAACCCAACTGCTGCATTAACTACCTTTGAACTATTAGTAAAAACTTCTCTTAATAAAATGTCAGGAGAGAAGGATGTTAGAATTATTAGAGATAAAGCTATATTAGCAGATGGAATTATAAAAAAAGATTTTAAACATAAATTTTTAAGAGGATATTTTCAAATAGATAATTGTAAGCAAAAGGTTTATATTACACAGAAAAAATCAGGTAATGGAATATTAAGATCAGCACTAAATTCAAATTGCATTATTGAAATTAATCCTAACAATGAAGAACTGAAAACAGGGGATTTAGTAGATATTATAAAACTTTAGGAGGAAAAATGATTAATAAGACTTTAGCTATATTAGCTGGTGGAAAAAGTAGCAGAATGAATTACAAAAATAAGGCATTATTAATTTATAAAGAAAAAACTTTTATAGAAAATATAATAAATTCAGGGAAAGAATTTAATGAAATAATAATAATAGCCAATAACATAGAAGATTATAAAAGTTTAAATTTAAAAGTTTATCCTGATATATATAAGGGCAATGGACCTTTATCGGGAATTCATTCTGCACTTAGAAATGCTAAAAATAATAAAGTCTTATGTATAGCTTGTGATATGCCATTAATATCTAGGGAAACTTTGGAGCTAATTGGAGGTATAGAAGAAGATTATGAGGTATTAGCTCCTAGCATTAATAATAGACTTCAGCCTATGGGAGCTGTATATTCTAAAAGTTTAATTACTAAAATAGAAAAGGCTTTGTTAAATGGTGAAAACAAGCTTCAAAAGTTTATACTATCTACAAAATATAAAATTTTAGAAAGCAAAATATCAGAAAAGGATTTTTCAAATATAAATACAGAAAATGAATACAAATTATTGGAGGAGATTTAATGTATACTGTGGGAATTATCACTAGTAGTGATAAAGGATATGCAGGTGAAAGAGAAGACAAAAGTGGAGCCGTAATTAAGAGAATAATGGATGAAAAGGGTCTTAAGGTTGAAAGGCAAATTATTCTACCAGATGAAAAGGAAATCCTTAAGAAAGAGTTTATTTACATGAGTGATGAATTAAATTTAAATTTAATTCTAAGTACTGGGGGAACAGGATTTTCTAAAAGAGATATTACTCCAGAGGCAACAAAGGAAGTAATTGAAAGGGAAACTCCAGGAATTTCTGAAGCTATAAGAATGTTAAGCTTAGAAATAACTAAAAGAGCTATGCTATCTAGAGCCGTTTCTGGAATAAGAGGAAATACTTTAATAGTTAATTTACCAGGAAGTCCAAAGGCATGTCAGGAAGCTTTAGATTTTATATTAGATGAGTTAATACATGGTTTAGGAATTTTATTAGGTACAGAAAAGGAATGTGCAAGAAAATAATCATAATATAGGAGATGTTTCATATGAAAATGATTAGTGTATATGATTCAGTTGGATGTATATTATCCCATGACGTTACACAAATAATCCCTGGGGAGTTTAAAGGAAGATTATTTAAAAAAGGTCATATTATAAAGGAAGAGGATATAGAAAAGCTTTTATCAATAGGTAAAGAGCACATATATGTATGGGAACCTAAAGAAGGTGAATTACATGAAAATGATGCAGCTATTAGATTAGCTAATTTAGTTATTGGTGAAGGAGTAAGTAAATCCCCTGAAATAAAAGAAGGCAAAGTAGACTTTTTTGCTGAAAGAGATGGAGTATTAAAAGTAAATAAGGATGAGCTATTTAAGTTAAATTGTTTAGGAGAAATTATAGTATCAACATTACATAATAACACTCCAATAAAAAAAGGTGAGAAAATAGGAGCTACAAGAGTTATACCTTTAATAATTGAAGAAGATAAAATTATTAAAGCAGAGGAATTAATAAAGGAAAAGATTATTTATATAGATGAAATAAAAGAAAAGAAATGCTTATTAATTACTACAGGAAATGAAGTTTATAAAGGAAGAATAAAGGATGCCTTCTTACCAGTAATACAATCTAAGCTTGTATATTATGGTAGTGAAGTTATAAGACAAGTGATTTTACCAGATTCTAAAGAAAGAATAATTGAAGAAATAAAAAAGGGATTAGATGAAAATGTAGATATGATAATTTGTACTGGTGGTATGTCTGTAGATCCAGATGATGTAACACCAACTGCTATTAAAGAATGTGGAGGAGAATTAGTAACTTATGGCTCACCAGTTTTACCAGGTGCTATGTTCCTATTAGCATATTATAATAACACACCTATACTTGGAGTTCCAAGTTGTGCTATGTATTCTAAAAGAACAGTACTTGATTTAGTACTTCCAAGAGTTTTAGCAGATGAAAGATTAACTTTAGAAGATATAGCAGCTTATGGACACGGTGGAATGTGTTTAGATTGTAAAGTTTGTACATTCCCTCATTGTTCTTTTGGAAAGTAGGAGGTTATTATGGATAATAAATTAACTCATTTTGATAATAGCGGAAATGCTAGAATGGTAGATGTTTCTGATAAGAATAAAACAGAAAGAGTTGCCATTGCAGTTTCTAGAATAAGAGTAAGTGAAGAGACTTTATCTCTTATTAAAGAAGGTAAAATAGGCAAGGGGGATGTACTAGGAGTTGCTAGGATTGCAGGTATTATGGCAAGTAAACAAACTTCAAATTTAATTCCTATGTGCCATCCTTTAATGATTTCAAGTTGTAATGTTGATTTTGAAATAAATGACAAAGATATTTGTATTGATATAAAAGCTACAGTTAAAATAGTAGATAAAACTGGAGTAGAAATGGAAGCATTAACAGCAGCCAGTATTGCGGCATTAACTATATACGATATGTGTAAAGCAGTTGATAAAAGAATGGTAATAGAGGGGACTCATTTACTTAAAAAAACAGGAGGAAAGAGTGGAGAATTTAATTTCTAGGAATAGCTCTTTGATTAATAATGAAAGATAAATTTGGCAGAGAAATAGATTATTTAAGAATTTCATTAACTGATAAATGTAACTTAAGATGTATTTACTGCATGGAAGAAAAAGAAAATGATTTTTTTGATGAGGAAGAAAAGCTTTCAAAGGATGAAATATGCAGAATAGTTAAGGCTTGTTCAAAACTTGGTATAAAGAAAATAAGATTAACTGGTGGAGAACCTTTAGTAAGAAAAGATATTGTTGAATTAATTGAAGAAATTAATTCAATTGAAGGTATTGAAGAAATATATCTTACAACCAATGGAATATTACTAGAGGATAAAATTCCGTCCTTAAAAAAAGCAGGCTTAAAGGGTGTAAATATTAGTTTAGACTCATTAAAAGTTGGAATGTTTAATAAACTAACAAGACTTGGGGATTTAAAGAAAGTATTAGGCTCCATAGATAAATGCTTAGAATATGGAATTAAAGTTAAGATTAATTCAGTTATGATAAAGGGTATGAACGAAGATGAAATATTAGATTTTATAAATTTGACTTTAGATAAAAATGTAGATGTTAGATTTATAGAACTTATGCCAATAGGAGTTGGAAGTAAGTTTAAAGGGGTAAGCAATGAAGAAATTCTAAAGTTAATTAATGAAAATTATAGTTATATAGAAGAAGTAAATAAAAATAAAAATGGTGGTCCAGCAACTTATATTAAATTAAAGAATGCTAAAGGGAAAGTTGGATTTATAAGTGCTATTAGTAATTGTTTTTGTGAGGATTGTAATAGGATAAGGCTTACAGCTGAAGGATTCTTAAAACAATGCCTTCACTACAATTACGGTATTGATTTGAAAAAGTTACTTAGAAATGGTGCAAGTGACAATGAAATATTAAATGTAATAAAAGATAATATTTATAACAAACCAGAAAAACATTTATTTTTGAGAAAAAGTGAAAATAAAGAATTAAAGTTTATGAATCAAATTGGAGGATAATTTATATGTGCAAGGTATTAGCTATATGTACAAGTAAACATAAGGGGACATTAAAAAATGAAGTTAATGAAGCAACCTTTATTGAAGAGTTTGGAATAGAAGGAGATGCTCATGCTGGAAAATGGCATAGACAAGTTAGCTTATTAGCTTTTGAAAAAATAGATGAATTTAGAAAAAAGGGTGGAGATGTTGATTTTGGAGCCTTTGGAGAAAATTTAGTAGTGGAAGGCTTTGAATTAAACAAATTACCAATAGGACAAAAATTAGAAGTTGGGGAAGTCTTATTAGAAGTAACTCAAATAGGTAAAGAATGTCATGATAAATGTGCAATTTATTATCAAGTTGGCGAATGTATAATGCCTAAGAATGGTATATTCACAAGAGTTTTAAAAGGTGGAAAGGTTAGTGTAGGAGATAAATGTAAGCTTATAGAAAATGAAAAGAGAACATTTACTCTATAAAAATATTATTTTTACTATAAAAGAAGATATTTATTATATTTAAAATTTGGATTTTATAAATTCAAAAGAAATATAATAATATCTTCTTTTTTATTATGTGATGAATTTATAAAAATATTACTATGTGAATAACTTAAGTAAATCCTTGTAATACTAAATATGAAAAGAATATGAAATAAAGGAGAAATATTATGAAGGTTGTAAGATCCACTTGTAATTATTGCTCAATAGCTTGTAATTTTGACTTTCATGTAGATGATAAAGGATTTATTGAAAGAGTTAAACCAGCAGAAGACTATCCGGTTAATCAAGGTTTTTGTTGTGTAAAAGGTTTAAATTTAGACAAGCAAAATACATTATATGAAAATCCTGTATTGCCCTTATTAAGAAATAAAGAGGGAGAATTAGAACATATATCTTGGGATAAGGCATTTAAATTATTTGCTGATAATGTTAAAAGTATACAAGAAAAGTATGGGAAAGAAAGCTTTGCTTTTTTAAGTACAGGTCAACTTTGTAGTGAAGAAATGGCACTATCTGGACATATTGGTAGAACTTACTTAGGGGGCAATGGAGATGGAAATACTCGTCTTTGTATGGCAACAGCAGTTGTTGCATATAAGGAAAGCTTTGGCTATGATGCACCTCCATACACTTTAGAAGATTTAGAACTATCAGATGTAATGATTTTTATAGGATGTAACCCTGTAGTGGCACATCCTATATTATGGGGAAGAATAAAGAAAAACAAAATTAAGGATAAAAAAATAATAGTAATAGACCCAAGAAAAAGTGAAACTGCTACAAGAGCAAATCTTTGGTTGGATATTAAGCCTAAAACAGATATAAGGCTATTATATACTTTAGCAAATGTGTTAATAGAAAAAGGATGGATAGATGAAGATTTTATAAAAAATAGTACAGAGGATTTTGAAGGCTTCAAAAATCATGTTAAAAAATATGATATTAATGATGTGGAAGAATATACTGGAATATCAAAGGGAAAAGTTTTAGAATTAGCAGAAATAATACATAAGGGAAGAAATGTATCCCTTTGGTGGACTATGGGAGTTAATCAAGGCTTTCAAGCTGTTAGAACTGCACAAGCAGTAATAAATATTGCATTAATGACAGGTAATATAGGTAGACCTGGAACTGGAGCAAATTCTATTACAGGTCAATGTAACGCTATGGGATCAAGACTTTTTAGTAATGCAACTAGTTTCTATGGTGGTGGAGATTTTACTGATATAAATAGAAGAAAAGAAATAGCTAAAATTATGGAAATAGATGAAGAACTTTTACCTAAAAAGCCAACCAAGCCTTATGACAAAATAATAGAAGGAATAAATAATGGAGAAATTAAAGCCTTATGGGTAATAGCAACTAATCCATTAGTCTCATGGATTAATGACTATGAATTTAAAAAAGCTGCTGAAAAACTTGAATTTTTAGCTGTTCAGGATATATATTCAGATACACAAACATGTAGATATGCCCATTTAATTCTTCCATCTACCAGTGGACTAAAAAAAGATGGAACAATAATTAATACTGAAAGAAGAATATCTAAGGTTCAACCTGTTCTCCATAAAAAAGAAAATGAGTTATCAGATTATGATATTATGCTTGGAATAGGTAAAGCATTAGGAATGGGTACTTTATTAGATAAATGGAAAACACCTAAGGATGCCTTTGAACTTTTAAAAAAATGCACAGAAGGAATGCCTTGCGATATGACAGGTGTAGATTATGATAAATTAAATGGCACTAAAGGTATTCAATGGCCTTTTAAAGAAAATGATGTTATTACAGAAAATCAAAGAAGATTATTTGAGGATAAGAAATTTTTTACTCCTAGTAAAAAAGCTAAATTCATATATGAAGAAATTATGAAGCCTCCATATGATAAAAGTGAAGAGTATCCATATATATTAAGTACTGGTAGAGCCACTGTTGGTCAATGGCATACTCAAACAAGAACAAGGGAAATCCCAGATGTAGAAGCCATAATAATGAAACAAGGATACATAAATTTAAACACTGAGTTAGCAGAAGAATTGCGTATTAAAGAAAATGATAAAGTTAAAGTAAGCTCTCCTAATGGAGTAAGTAATGTTTTCCTAGTTAAACTAAATAGAAATGTAAAAAAGGACTATTTGTATGCGCCTATGCATTATATAGAAGCAAATTCAGTTTTACCATCAGTATTTGATACTTATTCTAGAGAGCCGAATTATAAATATGCACCAGTTAAGATAGAAAAAGTAGAGGATGATAATTATGAAGAGAATTAGAATTGATAGGAAAAAGTGTATTGGTTGCTTAACATGTACTACTGCATGTAAGGTTACACATGGATGTAGAGACTATAGAGGAAGAGTAGTTATAAATAGTGAAAGTAGATATACGCCTATATACTGCAGACACTGTACTAGACCTGAATGTGTATATGCTTGTCCTACTGGAGCAATGAGAAGAGATGATGAAACAGGATATGTAATTTATGATAAAAGTAGATGTGCTACCTGTTTTATGTGTATAATGGCATGCCCATATGGAGTATTAAAGATGGATTATCAAACAAATAGAGAAGTTATGAAGTGTGATATGTGTATCTCTCTAGAAAGTAATTACCCACAATGTGTGGCTAATTGTCCTATGGATGCATTAACCTTACAGGAGGTAGAAGAATAATGAAATATGTAATTATAGGGGCATCAGCAGCAGGAATAAATGCAGCTAGAACTCTTAGGCAGTTTAATAAAGAATGTAAAATTACATTAGTATCAAAGGATGAGTATGTTTATTCTAGATGTATTCTTCATCATTTTTTAGATGGAAGAAGAGATATAGAGGATTTAGATTTTACTCCAGATAATTTTTTCCACATGTATGATATAGAATGGATTAAAGGTACAGAAGTGGTTGGGATAGAAGTGAAAGATAAAAAAATAATTTTAGATAATGGAAAGAATATAGGATATGACAAATTATTATTGTCAGCAGGAGCTTCTTCATTTTTACCACCAATAGAAAACTTAAGAACTGCTAATAATGTTATTGGATTAAGAAATTTAGATGATGCAATTAAGATGAAGGAAATGAGTTCTAAAGTGAAAAATATAGCTATATTAGGAGCAGGACTTGTAGGAGTTGATGCATTAGCTGGTCTATTAGATTATGGTGCTAATTTAACTTTAATAGAGATGGGAGATAGGCTTCTTCCATTACAATTAGATAAATATGCAGCAAGTAAGTATGAAGAAAGATTAATAAAAGAAGGAGTTAATTTAAAGTTTGGAGTAAAAGCAGAAAAAGTAGTAGTTGATGAGAATAATAATCCAGTTTCAATAATGCTAAATACTGGAGAAGAGATTCCTTGTGAGTTGATTATTGCTTGTGCTGGAGTAAGAGCAAATATAGGATTTTTAAAGGATAGTGGAATTGAATGTGATAGATTTGGATTAATAATTAATGAAAAAGGTGAAACAAATGTTAGAGATATATATGGAGCAGGAGATATAACTGGTAGGAATCCAATATGGCCAATTGCTGTTAAAGAGGGAATGATTGCTGCAAATAATATGGTAGGAAAAGAAACTTTTATGGAAGATTTTTTTGCTAGTAAAAATACAATGAATTTCTGTGGTTTAGCTACTATGTCTCTAGGTTTAGTTACTAAACCTGATGATACTTATGAAGAGATAATAGATATAGATGGTAAGGATTATAAAAAAGTAATAATTAAAGATGGAGCTATTTATGGAGCTATAATTCAAGGGGATTTATCCTATGTTGGTGTGTTAACTCAATTAATAAAAGAAAAAATAAATGTTAATAAAGTTAAAAAACCTTTGTTTGATGTAGACTATTCTGACTTCTTTAATGAAACAGAAAACTTGCAGTTTGTTTATTAAAAAAGTAGGTGAACTTATTGGAAAATAAAAATATAATAAAAAAAATTAAGAATATGCCAGTACCTATTTTACCTACAATGGTTGGTGCAGCAACTTTATCTAATGTATATCAGACACTAGGATATAATTGGATTAGGCATATTACCATGATAATTACTACTTTAATTTTAATTGCATATATAATTAAGATAACATTATATTTTGATACTTGTAAAAGTGAATATAGTAATACAGTACCAGCAAGTCTTTATGCAGCATTTACAATGCTATTAATGATTTTAGGGTCCTATTATTTTAGTTATAGTAAGGTATTAGGAAAAGGCCTATGGATTATAGGTATAGTATTACATGCAATTCATATATTAGTATTTACATATAGGAATGTATTTTTAGGAGTTAAAAAAGAAACTTTTGTACCAAGTTGGTTTGTAACTTATAACGGAATTATGGTTTCTACAGTAGTTGGAAAGCCTATGAATGAACCTTTTATAGGGAATATTATAGTTTATTATGGTATAACAATATTTATTATAATATTACCTTTTATGATTAGGAGATTAAGAAGAGAGCCTATAAATGAAGCTTTGTTTCATACACAAGCAATTTTGCTTGCACCATCAAGCCTTTGTTTAGTTAGTTATTTAAATTATATAAATAGCCCTAATAAAATTATAATTGGAATTTTATATGCCATAATATTACTGACGTTAGTATTTATAATATATATGCTACCTAAATTTTTTTCCTATACATTTACACCAGGCTTTGCAGGTTTAACATTCCCTATGGCTATTGGGATAGTTGCATCTATAAAAGCTTCTACTTATTTTAATGATATAGGAAATAGTTCTTTATCTTATATAGCTAAAGAAATAAGTGGTATACAAATATATATAACAACTACAATAATAGCATTTGTATTATATAATTTTATTAATATTTTAGTAAAAAGCTATAAAAGTAATTAGAAATAAAGAAGTCAAAGAAAAATTTCTTTGACTTCTTTATTTTTACTTTAAAAACGTGATAATAATCACAGAAGTAAAATGAAAATAAAGTATAATTAAATAGAAGTTTATTTAACTATGCATAAATAAGTGAAATAATTAACATAGTTAATGATTTTAAAGTGATTTAGTATTATTATTGAATTGATTTAGGAGGTAGGCATGAAAAATAATTTACTAAAAAAAATTGAAAATATTCCTGTTCCATTGTTACCAACTATGGTGGGAGCTGCGACATTATCGAATGTTTATTCTACTTTAGGTTATAGTTTCGTAAGACATATAACAATGTGGGTAACTACTATAATTTTATTAACTTACTTAGTTAAAATTATAGCATTCTCAGACACTTGTAAAAAAGAATATTCTAATACAGTTCCAGCAAGTTTATATGCAGGATTTACTATGATAACAATGATTTTAGGATCATATTATTTTGATTATAATAATATTTTAGGAAAAACTCTATGGTTTATAGGAGTAATATTACACGCAATACATATATTAATTTTTACATATAGAAATGTTTTTAAAGGTGTAAATAAGGATACTTTTGTACCAAGTTGGTTTGTAACATATAACGGAATTATGGTTTCAGTTGTAATAGGAGCTTCAATGAAAGAACCTCTTATAAATAAAATAGTATTATACTATGGAATTTCAGCTTTAATAGTAATAATGCCTTTTATGATTTTAAGATTAATTAAATTACCATTAAAGGATGCTCTATATCATACACAAGCAATATTACTAGCACCATCAAGCCTTTGCTTAGTTTCATATTTTAATGTTATAGAAAATCCTAATAAGATAGTAGTTTACTTATTATATATATTAGTTTTTGCTACATTAGTATTTATTTTGTACAAGCTACCAAAATTCTTTTCATTTGAATTTTATCCAGGCTTTGCTGGTTTAACATTCCCAATGGCTATAGGGATTGTGGCTTCAACAAAAATGTCAGGATTCTTAATTAGTAACGGCAATGAATATCTAGGTAATATAGTTAAACAAATATCTGGAATTCAAATATATGTGACAACAGCTATAATATCATACGTATTATTTAACTTCTTCAAGATGTTTTTAAAAGCTATAAAAACTAAATAAAAGTATTATTGAAAATTTGCATCAGATAGATGCAAATTTTTTTTTGAAATAAATATAAAAAAGGTATTCACAAATTATATAAAATAGAGTAATATAATATTATAAAAAACATATCGGAATAGTAGGAAAAGGAGAGAGGAATATGAAAATAGCAAAAAGTTTAGTTCAATTAATAGGAAATACACCATTACTTGAGCTTGAAAATTATAATAATGAAAAAGGTGTTTTAGGAAAAGTTATTGCAAAGCTAGAATATTTTAATCCAGGCGGTAGCGTAAAGGATAGAATTGGATTTGGAATGATAGAAGCGGCAGAAAAAGAAGGATTATTAAATAAAGATTCTGTTATTATTGAGCCAACTAGTGGTAATACAGGAATAGCTTTAGCTTATATTTCTGCTGCAAAGGGATATAGATTAATCTTAACAATGCCTGAAACAATGAGTATGGAAAGAAGAAATTTATTAAAAGCTTTAGGAGCTGAATTAGTATTAACTCCAGGAGCAGAAGGGATGAAGGGTGCTATAGCTAAAGCTAATGAACTTAAAGCATCAATTGAAAATTCAATAATACTTCAACAATTTGAAAATCCAGCAAATCCACAAATTCATAGAGTAACAACTGCAGAAGAAATTTGGAATGATACAGATGGACAAGTAGATATAGTAGTTGCTGGAGTTGGTACAGGTGGAACTTTAACAGGAATAGGTGAAGTTTTAAAGGCAAAAAAAGCAGATGTGAAAATGGTAGCTGTTGAGCCAACAAATTCACCAGTTATTTCAGGTGGAAATCCAGGACCACATAAATTACAAGGTATAGGAGCTGGTTTCATACCAAAGAATTTAAATGTATCAATAATAGATGAAGTTATAAAAGTTGAAAATGAAGATGCATTTAAAGCATCAAAGGATTTAGCAAGGACAGAAGGATTATTAGTAGGAATATCATCAGGTGCAGCAATAGTTGCAGCAACAGAATTAGCAAAAAGAGAAGAAAATAAGGGCAAAAATATTGTAGTTATTTTACCAGATACAGGAGAAAGATATTTATCTACTGATTTATATAAATAATTTATTAATAAGTCATTGCTATTTTTAGTAATGACTTTTATTATATAAACTATAGAATAAAAGAAAAAAGGTGATTAAGTGAAGATTTCAACTAAAGGAAGATATGGATTAAGGGCTTTAATTGACCTAGCTATTAATATGGATTCTGAAAATGTTACCATTAAAGCTATATCAGAAAGGCAGAATATATCTGAAAGATACCTAGAACAAATTTTTTCATTATTAAGAAAAGCAGGTATTATAGTAGGTAGAAAAGGTGCACAAGGTGGATATAGTTTAGGAAAAGATATAAGGGAATTAAATATACTAGAAATCTTAAAGATTCTAGAAGGCGATAATATTTTTATAGATATAAATAATAAGGAAGAAAATGAATTAGAAGACTTTATAAATAAGAATTTATGGAAGGATATAAACATTAAAATTAAAGATTATTTTAATTCCATAACGTTAGAAGATCTAGTAGATAACTATAAGAAGTCAAAAGATACTCTTATTTATTATATATAAAAAAGGAGCTGTTCAGCTCCTTTTTTTATTAGAAATATTTAGCATCTAATTCATTTGATATTGAGATGTTGTAAATATAAGAATTAGATACTTCAATAATAAATTGTTTTTGTTCTTCTTCAGTAAGATTTAGCTTAGCTATAGTCATAAGATATTTCATTGTATAAGCTTTCATGTCACCTAAGCCTTCGTAATTATAATATTTTAAAGCCTCTTCATTAACATTATACTCTTCTTTTAATAGAGAATAGAACATTCTACCTCCAAATAAATCAGCTAAAAATTTTATATAAGCATGAGCTATTAATAGCTTTGGATTGTTTTCAGCAATAGTATTTATCTTATCTACATAAGCTAAAGTAGAAGAAAGAACTTCAAAATCTTTATTATTGCCTAGAGCCTTTACGTCATTTCTAATTGCTTCTGTTCTAAAAAGTTCAGTTGTAACAAAAGGCTTAACATCTTCTAAATCCTTATATTTATTTAAATTTGTTTCAATAGCATCATATACAAAAGATAAGTTATAAATATATTCTGTATAACTTTCTAAGTTTGCACCTTTAGCAAGAAATCTATGAGTAAAGCCTGAATTTTCAGTTGCTTTATGAAGTATCTTACTTTTATCCCTAATATCATTCATAAAATTGTTCATATAAACACTCCTTTGATAATTATTATCGATTAATATTAATTTAATATTACTCTTTTCAGTATAAAATATCAAATTTTATTTAAGATAAAATAATATGCATTTTCTCATAAATGCTTTAAATATTAGCAATTTTCAAAGTTTTTTGAACAATGTTCATTTAAAAAATTAAATATATAAATAGTAGAAAAAAATTGTGAATTTAGGAAATCAATAAATTTAAATGTATTTCATTAAACATAAAAAATATCATTTGTTATTAGATAATGTTTTTTATAAAAAATATAGTTAAACTTTAAAAAAATGGTAATTACCTTAGCCCAAAAAGAGGTTAGCAGATATTGTAATAAATTCGCATAAATGCTAATATGTAAATGATATCAGAGAAAGGTGGATGATGGTTCTTATGATAAAAAATAATTCTAAAAGCTTAAAAAAGTTTATACTGATTTTTATTGCTAATTTAGTATCTTTATTTCTAATTGCAGGTGTAATTTCTAGCTTAAGAGGATTTCACTTTAAGGATGTACTTTTCATTGAAGGAATATTAATTTTAATGATAGTATTACTTTCTTCAATTAGTGGGAAAAATCAAAGCTTATCTTTACAAGAATTTGGACAAATTAATCCACAGTATTTTGCCAACATAGTTCTAGAAAATAATAGTACAGAAAAAGAAAGAATAGTTTCAGCTTCTAATATTCAAATTAATATGGACTTAATTAGCTCTTCTATACTAATAGGATCTGTTGTGGTTTTAATTAGCAGCTATTTAATATAATAAGTAATTTTTATAGTAAGTATTCTAAAATAAGAATACTTACTTTTTTGTAATAAATTATTAATATAATCTAGTTAGGAGATTGTTGTTTTGATTATTGTTATAAGAATCAATAAAATATATATCTATATTCTATTATTATTAGTCCTTATTTTTTTCTTAGCTTTATTTTTAAAAGATAGCATAAGAGAATACTTTAAAATAAGTTATAGAAATTACTATAATATTCATATTTCAAAAGAAAAAACTCCTTACGGAGTTTTAAAATACTATGCACTTAGCTTATATTCTTCTAAAGCTTTTGATAATTGATCAGGGCAAGAAGTACCTTTGTTACGGCAATCTATTCCTCTAAGCTTATTTATTGCATCATCAATATTCATTCCAGACACTAATGCTGATATTCCTGTTAGATTTCCTTGGCAACCTCTAACAAATTCTACACTCTTAATAGTGTCCTTTTCAATATCTAAGTGAATTTCTGTTGCACATACCCCTTTAGTCTTATAAATAAACATATATTATACCTCCAAAATTTATTGCAACATTATTATATAATCATATTTCTTAAAAATAAAGTAATTTGTTGAATTTTAAGCGAAAAGATAAAATTATGGTCCGAAAAAAAAGCTTAAACATATAATATAAATGTATATATTATAATAAGGAAATGAAGGTGGGATAGGATGAACTCTTTAATTGTATGTAATACTGGTAGTGATTGTATTAGTAAAATATCCTTGGTAAAGTCACTTGATCTAAGTGTAGATTATAAAGAAATATTACTAACTATAGGGGAAAAACCACTAGGACCAAATGGGATTTATATCAAAAATAATATAGCTTATGTAGCTAATAGTTATAGTAATTCTATTTCTATTCTAAATATGGATACCTTAAAGGAAATAGATTCTACTTATATTGGAGAGCATCCCATTGATTTAATTGGCTATAATAATAATTTGTATATTGTATGTTCTGAATCTAATTCTGTTGTGGTATATGATATAGAGGAAAATAAAATAATATTAGAAATAAAAACTAACAATTGGCCCTATAATATCGAGTTAAGCAAAGAATTAGGGCTAATTTTTATCACTAATTTTCAAAGCAATAATATATCTGTAATTGATATATTATCTAATAATATAGTAGGAGAATTAACTACATTAGAATATCCTACTAAGGTTAAGGTTTCAAAGGATGGTAAACTACTATATGTTTGTGAAAGTTATATGGGAGATGAAAATAATGGATATATAGAAGTTTTTGATTTAATTACATTAAAATCATTAAGGAAAATAGAAGTAGGAAGAGTACCAATAGATATTATCGAAGACGAAGATGTATTATATATATGTAATTTAATGGATGGAAGCATATCTCTAATAGATAAGTCAACTTTAAATAAATTAACTGAGTTAACAATTGGGGGAATGCCTAGATCAATAGTTAAATATAGAAATATACTATATGTTGGAGACTATTTTAATGGTAGAGTGATATGTTTAGACTTGAGGAATAATAATACAAAAGCCATAACAGTAGGGAAAGAACCTAATGCTATGACTTTATACTAGTTTGAATCATTAAATAAAGCGTTCATAATTTTATTATATATATCAGAAGGGTTATCCTTCCACCTATTGCATAGAGATACTGCTTGTTTTTTTGTAGGGACTGAAACCTTTAGAGATATAAGTAAATTATCATTTTCTAAGGCTTGTAGGTCTACAATAAAGGAGTCATCTTCTCCAAGGGTATAATCACTATGAATAGTTAATTCTTTTTTTATAGAGTCTACTATTGAAAGAAGGTAATCGTCGATTATCTTCTTTTTAATTGAAGAAATCCTATCAGAAAAGAATGAAAGTGTATTGGTACCTTTTTCAGTAATACGAATAAGATTCTTTTCATTAACTATTTCATATCTCAAAAAATCTGAAGTGATAAGTTCACTAATATACTGCTGAAGAGTGAAGTAATTTATAAAATTATTTTCTAGTATAATTTCAGTTAATTGAGTATTAGTAATAGGATGTTTTAATGAATCAAGTACATATAATACTAATAATTTATTTTCTGCTAATTCAGCTGAGTTTTCGTACATATTAAACCTCCATTTAGAAAGTATAGATTTATTATAACATAATATTTAAAAATTTCATAACTACATATTATTGTCATTAATATAAAAAAAAAGAATATAAATTAAATAAATCACTTAATAGGAGAATTTATGAATAGAAGATATAGAGTTGGATTAAGCTTACTATTATTACTTTCAACAATAATAATATCTATCTTCTTCACTGAAAAAGCTAAATCTAGTTTAGCGGAATTTAAAAATGATAAACCTATTTATAGGGTTAAAACTGAAGAAAAAGTTGTATCTATTACTTTTGATATAAATTGGGCTGAAAAAGAAGAATTATATAACATATTAGAGGTACTAGATAAATATAATGTAAAGGCAACCTTTTTTATAATGGGAGGTTGGGTTAATTATAGTGATGAAAATATA
>NZ_JABUTB010000030.1:77218-88555 GCF_021443865.1 Clostridium sp. | reverse complement strand
TAAGTGTGGTAACATATTTAGCTGACTGATACTAATAGGTCGAGGGCTTGACCAATAAATATTCAAGAATAAAACTCAGTAAGCTGAGTAAATTCGAGAAGCAAAATCAAAGATTTTGGCTCTCATTCATGTGCAATTTTCAGAGAACACTCTGAAAATAAAATATTCCGTGGTAGCTCAATGGTGGAGCACTCGGCTGTTAACCGATAGGCTGGAGGTTCGAATCCTCTCCACGGAGCCATTTTAAATTATAAGAGTTTTATAAGAGTAGATTTTTGATCTATTGTTATAAAACTCTTTTATTTTATATATAGATAGAATAGTTTATATAAATAGAAATGAAGTGTGAAATTATTAAATTCAGTATATGGGTAATAAATCTTATATGATCTTGATTTGGAAGAAGAAACAGAGCAAGGTCATATAAGATTTATTGCCTTTTTGTTGTAATCATTTCGTAACTATTATTCAGTTTATTGTAAAGATTAAAAAAGATGATTCTTATATAATTAAAGTAAGTATACATATCATAGATTATTTGAAATCTAAAGATCTTGAATTTGGAACATTAAAGTAATCATATTACTATATTAAAAAATTTATATTAATTAAAATGCTTTTAATATATCCTTTTTATTTTTATAATTAGGGTATAATTTAATTATGTATTTAAAAAGTAGATAAAGGGGTGAGGAAATGAATAAAATTTTATTAGTTGAAGATGAAGAAAGTATAAGAGGCTTTTTAAAAATAAATCTACAAAGAAGTAATTTTAATGTTATTGAAGCTGAAACTGGAGAAAAAGGCATAGAATTAGCAAATAAAGAAAATCCTAAAATAGCAATTTTAGATGTTATGTTACCTGGAATTGATGGATTTATGGTATGTAATGAATTGCGTAATAGATTTCCTAATATGGGAATTATTATGATTACAGCTAAGGGGCAAGATATGGATAAAATTATGGGACTAGAGTATGGAGCAGATGATTATATAGTTAAGCCTTTTAATCCATTAGAGGTAGTATTAAGAGTAAAAGCATTAATTAGGAGATTAGGAGAAGATGATAGAGAAAAATTACAGCTTGGGCCATTTATTATAGATTTGTATTCTCAAAAAATATTAAAAAATAATATTGAAATAGATGTTACACCAAAAGAGTATTTATTAATGAAAATATTTTTAGAAAACCCTAATAAAGCTTTTAGTAGAGATGAATTGTTAGATTTAGTTTGGGGAAAGAACTATTTTGGCGATGCGAAAATAATAGATGTAAATATAAGAAGGCTAAGAGCAAAAATTGAAGATAAACCTTCAGAGCCAAATTATATTGAAACTGTATGGGGGATAGGTTATAGGTGGAAATTAAAAGGATGAAAAGTATAAAAAATCAATTGCTAAGAGGTATAGTAATAATTATTTTCTCAACGGTTGTTGTGTTAAATATATTACTTATGATATTTATAAGAAAATACTATTATGATAATATGGAGGCAATTTTAAAAAGTAGAATAGAAGTATCTATGAATTTTTATAATAAGTATTTTTCTTCTAGATCACTAATAGAAAATATTTACGATAATGTAGATGCCTTTTGGAATGAAAATAATGCACAAGTAGAAATATTTGATGCTAGTGGGAATTTACTTATGGATTCTATTGGAATAAAGGATGAAAAGCTAACAAATGCTTCTGATATATATAAAGCACTAGACGGAGAGCCATCAAGATGGATTGGGAAGGTAGATTATTATGATAAAAATGTAATGGCAGTATCATATCCATTAGAAATCGATGGTGAAATAATAGGGATAATTAGATTTGTTACTTCACTAGAAGAAATTGATTCAATCATAAGAAATATAATGATTATTTTCTCAAGTATATCTATTGGGGTGTTACTACTAGGTGTTTTATTAAGTATATTTTTAGCAAATAGTATTATAAATCCAATTAAGTATTTAAATCAGGTTGCAGAAAAAATGGGAAGTGGGAATTTAAGTGTAAGGAGCAATATTGATAGTGGAAATGAAATTGGTCAACTTTCTAATACACTAAATTTTATGGCAGATGAAATATCTAGAAGAGAGCAATTAAAAAATGATTTTATTTCTCAAGTTTCTCATGAATTAAGAACACCGTTAACAGCTATTAAAGGATGGACTATAACATTAAATAACCATGAAACAGATAAGGAAACTTTAGATTTAGGATTTAAAATAATAGAAAAAGAAACAGATAGGCTTTCATTAATGGTAGAAGAATTATTAGATTTTTCTAGGCTTATAAATGAAAATGTAAGTTTAGATTTAAGAGAAGTTAATATTTCAGAATTTATTAATCACATTCAATCTTTTATGGGACCTCGAGCTAATAAAGAAGGAATTAATTTGAAATTTGTTAATGAAGCTAAAGGAACTATGATGGTAGATAGTAATAGATTAAAACAAGTATTTATAAACTTATTAGATAATGCTTTTAAGTTCACAGGTGCTGGAGGAAATGTAGTATTCAGCGAATTCATATCTAATGATAAAATTAAATTTATTATTGAAGATAATGGATGTGGAATATCAGAGGAAGACCTACCAAGAGTAAAAGAAAAGTTCTTTAAGGGGAAAAATTCAAATTCTAAAAATGGAATAGGATTGTCTATTTGTGATGAAATAATTAAACTTCATAATGGTGAATTTAATATATATAGTAAATTAGGAATAGGAACAAAGGTGGAAGTTATTATTCCAAAAAATGAGGAGGAATAATATGAAGTTAGTTAAAAAGATTCTTTCATTGATAATTATTTTAATATTTACATTTAATATTGGTTGTAGTAAAGTAAATGGAAAAGATACACAATCAATAAAAGCCCCTGATAATGAAAACTTAACTATAAAAGGTACCTGGAAAATCAAAGATATTAATATAGTTGATGATGAGATTGAAAATAAGGATGAAATATTGTCACAGAAGGATTCTTTAATTAGTATATCTAGTAGTAAAATTTCAATTTTTAATAAAGCATATCAATTTCCAAACTTTAAATTAAAGGTTGTAAATGGAAGTTATGTATTATCTTATGAATTAAATCTAATGTTAAAAGACATTATAGAGCCATCAGATAAAGTAGATATAATTTCTTTAATAGATTCAAATAATTTAATAGGAGAATTTATAATTACAAATAATGATAATGGGTATTTATTTTATTCTGGATTATTACTAAAGTTAGTTAGAGAAGATATAAATCCAAGACATATTGAAGATTCTATTAATAAGATAGAAGCAGAAGTGATAGATGAAGATTACAACAGTAATGTTGGAGTAATGTTAGCTTTAAAAACTTCTAGTAAAGAAAGTGAAAATGGAGTTTTTCATGATTCAAGTTATAGAACTTTATGGATATCATTTAAAGATAATAAAATAGAGCCTATATTAGAGAAAAGTAATATTATTTTTCCAAGATTAAATGGAATATGGACTATAGAAAAGAAAGAAATTAATGAAGAAGGTATATATAATGAGTATTTTATTGCTAAGCCAATAGATGGAAGAGAAGATATGAAAATTGGAAGTGGCACATCAGTGAGTCTATATAAAGATGTTAATTTTATTTCTAATGATTATATTTCAATTGAGAGATTTGAAGAAGATGAATTTAATTATTTAGCTCCAATTTATAGAACCATACCTATTGATAATATTAATTCATATCAAGGTCTTAGTATAAACGAAATATATTCAACAGAAGTAAAAGAAAAATATGAAAGAGATTTTAATGATGCATTTAATAGTTTATCATTAGAAAAACAAAATTCATTAATTAATAAAGTAGATTATACTAATTTCACCATAAAAAGAATAGAAGGAAAATGGGCTTTAGTTGGGAGAATTATATCAAAGGATCCTAATGAAAAAGGAGTTGACTTTAAATTATCAATAAATCCAAATAAAAAGATTTTAAATTATGATACATTGTTAATACCATGGAAGGATTTAAAGGGAAGATTCCCATTTATAGAAGATGCTTATACTTCTCCCACAGGAAGAATAGCAATAATTATATTTAATAATAAATTATTTGTGTATGAGTTAGAAGAAGGAAGCATAAAAGGAAATTCACTAATAAGTATAGACCTTAATGAAGGCGAAAGAGTTATAATGTCAGAATGGGCGACAGGCTCCTATGTGGATACATGGACAAAGGCTTTTAAAGGTGGTGGAGTAATTACAAGTAATTAATATTAAGGAGGATTAAACTATGTTATCAAATGATATATTATCTAGTGTTTTAGCTAGATGTTTAATAACAGGAGGAGACTTTGCAGAGATATTTGAAGAAGATACTATCAATACATCTATCGGTATTCTTAATGGCAAAGTAGAAAATTCAATATCAGGAAGAACTCATGGTATTGGAATAAGAATATTTAAGGGATTTAAAAGTATTTATGCCTATACTAATAATACAAGTTTATCAGCTTTACTAGATACTGCTGAAAAAGCAGCATTGGCACTTGGAGAACTAAAAGAAGATATAAGTGTAGTTCTAGATAGAAAAGAAGTTTACAATAATAACCCAATTATATATATACCATCATCAATAAGTATAGATAAAAAAATTAATGTAATGAAGGCTGGATACAGAGCTGCTAAAGAATATCATAATGAAATATCTCAAGTATCAGTTGGATATTTAGATAAAGAGCAAAATATATTAATTGCAAATACAGAAGGATTACTAACAGAAGATAGAAGAGTTAGAACTAGATTATCAATAAGTTCAGTTGCCTCAGCTAATGGAGAAAATCAAACAGGCTTTGAAGGACCAGGAGCACATAAGGGATTTGAGTTATTTGATAGTATAGATCCAGAGCATTATGGTAAGGAAGCATCAAGAATTGCTCATACTATGTTACATGCTAAAAATTGTCCTGCTGGAAAGATGACGGTGGCAATTGATAATGGATTTGGTGGAGTTATATTCCATGAGGCATGTGGACATTCATTAGAAGCAACTGCTGTAGCAAAGGGAAATTCAGTATTTACAAATATGCTTGGCAAACAAATAGCTTCATCTAAAGTAACAGCAATTGATGATGGAACTATTCCTAATGCTTGGGGATCATTAAATATTGATGATGAAGGAAATAAAACTAGAAAGAATATATTAATAGAAAATGGAATCTTAAAGGGATACTTAATAGATAAATTAAATGGTAGAAGAATGGGTATGGAGGCAACAGGAAGCTCAAGAAGACAAAGTTATAAGTTTGCCCCAACATCAAGAATGACAAATACTTATATTGCTGCAGGTAATGATGATGAAACAGAAATTATTAAATCAATTTCTGATGGATTATATGCAAAGAAAATGGGTGGAGGATCAGTAAATCCTGTAACAGGAGAGTTTAACTTTGCAGTTTCTGAAGGATATATAGTTAAAAATGGAGAAATACAAGAGCCTGTAAGAGGAGCAAGTCTTATTGGTAAAGGTAGCGAAGTATTATTAAATATTGATATGGTAGGAAAGAATTTAGAACAAGGTCAAGGTATGTGTGGTTCTATATCCGGAAGTATCCCAACTAATGTAGGTCAACCTATGATTAGAGTAAAAGAAATAACAGTAGGTGGAAGATAGGAGGGAATTGAATATGGAATTAAAAGAATTTATTGATAAGTTATTTTTAGAAGCTAAAAATAATGGATTTAATGAATATGAAGTTTATTATGTAGATAGAGAAAGTTTAAGTATAAATGTTTATAATGAAGAAGTTGAAAAATACAATTTAACAACTTCTTATGGATTATCTTTTAGAGGAAAAATCAATGATAAAATCGGATATTCTTATACTGAAATATTAGATGAAGATGCTATAAAAATGTTAGTTAAGAATGCTAAAGAAAGTGCCCTTGCTATTGAAAATGAAGATATTCAATTTATTTATGAAGGTGATAAGGAATATGCAGAAGTTAACACTTATTATAAAGCTTTAGAAAATATTCCTGCAGATAAGTTAATAGATTTAGCATTAAGCATGGAAAAAGAAGCTAAGAATTTAGATAATAGGGTTAGTAGCTTTGAAGGCTGTGGAATAGGTTATAATAATTCTAAATATGGAATTATTAATTCTAAAGGATTAAATTTAGAGAATAAATCTAATCTGCTAAGTGCTTATGTAGTACCAATAATTAAGAGTGGCGATGATATGTATGATGGAATGGGATATATAACAGCGAATTCTTTAGAAGAAGTAGATCCAAAGAAAATTGCTAAAGAGGGAATATATGAAGCCACTTCAAGAATAGGTGGAAAGTCAATTCCTTCTGGTAAGTATAAAACTATTATTAATAATGAAGCTATGGTTTCAATTCTTTCAACTTTTGCAGGAGTATTTAGTGGAGACGCTGCTCAAAAGGGATTAAGCTTATTAAAGGATAAAGAAGGAGAAATTATAGCAAGTGAAAAGGTAACATTATTAGATAATCCACATTTAGAAAATGGGTTAGCATCAGTTCCTTTTGATGATGAAGGAGTAGCAACTAAGAAGAAAGACATAATTCATGAAGGTAAATTAATTACATTACTTCATAATTTAAAAACTGCTTATAAAGGTAACACAAAATCTACAGGTAATGGATTTAAGAGTTCTTATGGTTCACCAGTAGGAGTTTCACCAACTAATTTCTATATTGAAAAGGGAACTAAAAACTTTGATCAGTTATTAGAGGAAGTAGGAGAAGGTGTTTTAATTACTGAATTTGCTGGATTACACTCAGGAGCAAACTCAATAACTGGAGATTTTTCATTAGCAGCCAAGGGATTTTATATTAAGGATGGCAAGAAGGATTTCCCAGTTGAACAAATAACAGTAGCTGGAAACTTCTTTGAGTTATTAAAAAATGTAGTAGAAGTTGGAGCTGATTTAAAATTTCCAATGAGTAGCGTTGGAAGTCCATCTATAAGAGTTGAAGGCTTAAGTATAGCTGGTAAATAATATTTAAAAATTTATAATTAATTTAGAAACTCAGTTTATAATCTGAGTTTCTTTTGCAATAAGAAATAATTATTGTATTATAAAATAAATTTAATTATCTAGTTAGATTAAATTAATAGTAAGAGATTATTTATAGAGGGAGATTATTTATGGTAAAAGAGGTTAAATTAAAAAATGGGCAAGCTCTATTGTTGAGAAGAGTAGAGGAAGAGGATGCTGAAAAAATCATTAAATATTTGAATATTGTTGGCGGAGAAAGTGATAATTTATTATTTGGGGAAAATGAGTTTAATAGTTCTGTTGAAGAAGAAAAGCTATTTATTAGTAACTTTAATAAATCAAATAACCTAATGATTATAGGGTTAATAGACAATAATATTGTAAGCATAGCTAATATTGTAAAGTCCCCTAGAAAAAGAATATCCCATAATGGTGAAATTGCTATTTCTGTAAAAAAAGAATACTGGGGTATAGGTATAGGATATGCTGTAATGAATGAATTAATAGAATTTGCAAAGTGTAATAACATAAAAAATATTAGTTTAGGAGTTAAAGCAAGTAACAATAAGGCTATAAATTTATATAAGAAGTATGGCTTTAAAGAAATAGGATGCCATAAGGATTTCTTTAATGTAAATGGAAAATTTGATGATGAAATATTAATGGATTTATATCTCTAATTATAACAATTAATATTTTGCTAATAAATAATGAGCATAGATAATTATGAAATAAAAAAAGAAATTCAATCTTAGTTGAATTTCTTTTTTTATAATTTATTTATCTTTTAATAAACTAGCTTTATTTGCTCTTATCATCTTATCGGAAAGGTCAACTATATTTTTATACATCTCTTTTTCTTCATCTGTAAGGTTTTCTCCTACAACTTCAAGATTAGTAAGAACTGCAAAAGATTTATTAGTATTTAATAAGTTTCTTCCAATGGCAGTATTGATATATTTATCATTATCTACACCCATAAGATATAATAGAGATGGCATAATATCTATTTGTCCACCTATGGTATCAAAGGTCTTTCCTTCATTCATATCTTTAGACCAAATTATAAATGGCATAGTATGATGACCATTATCTAAATACCAATCTTCTTTATTAGATAGTTTTTCTATAGAGCTATTATAGTATTTGTGAACACCAGTATGATCTCCTTGGATAACTATAGCTGTATTATCTAATAGACCTTCCTTATCTAATTGTTTTAAAAACTCACCTATTTGTTTATCTGTATATTTAATACTTTCAAAATATCCGCCCATTTCACTTTTATCTAATTCACTATCTAGGTTTAAAGTTCTTTTTTCTTTAGGTAAATCAAAAGGTCCATGACTAGTTAAGGTTACTGTAAAAGCATAAAATGGATTTTTTTGCTCTTTAAGCATTGGAATAACTTGTCTGAAGTAACTTTCGTCAGATAATCCAAGTCCGATTTCTTCATCTATATTAAATGAATAGTAATCAACGAATTCATTAAAGCCTATTCCTTTAAGACCATTTACATAATTCCAGAAAGAACCCTTATCAGGATGTATTGCAATAGTATCATAATTCATTTCTTCTAGTAAAAGAGGAAGAGAATTATATTCTGTTGAAGGGTATCTAAAGAAAGTACTACCTCTTCTTAATGGGAACATAGATGTATTAATCATTAAGTCTGAATCTGAACTTGTACCTTCATTTACTTGCTCATAAATATTAGGGAAATAAAGTCCTTTACTTACTAATTCATCCATAACGGGTGTTATTTTTTGTCCATTAACTTCTTTACCAATTATAAAGCTTTCTAAAGATTCAACTTGAATAACTATAAGGTTTTTACCCTTTAGCATTCCTGCATATTTATTATTTGGTAAGTTTTCTTTTGCTTCAAAAAATTCATTTATTTTAGTAGTATCTTCTTCAGTAAGTTCGTATGGTTTAGAATCTTTATATACATTGTATACATCGAAAATATGATATCCTATTGGAGAAAAATATCTAGCTGTATTTGTAGGATCATAATTTGAAAATATATAACCATTTTTAACATCTTCATTCTTTAAAACATTTAAATTAAAAGGCACATAAGCTATAAATAAGATACTAGAAAGTATCATTACTATAAATGTTAAAGGTGCTCTTCTTTTTACATTGCTATAAGATTTTCTAGTAAAGAAAACGTAAATAGCTAAGATAATGAAGTCAATTAATAATAAGAAATCCATTTTACTAAACATTGACGATATTGTACCACCCATATTATCAAGGTTAGCTGTTTGAGTTAATAATAATACCGAAGGCATTGTTAAGAAGCCTCTAAAGTATCCTAAGTCTAAAAGTATAAGTGCAGTTATTATAATATCTATAACAAATAGATATATAACTCTTCCTTTACCTTTAAATAATAATGAGAAACTTAAGAATATTAAAGTAAAGGCATAATAGTAATTAATAAAAGGCTTTGCTGAATTTAGGCCATCTGAAAAACTTAAGATATAAGGAGCTTCAGTAGCAACAAATCCCTGAAAAATTATTAATTTTAATATTATAGTTATAAATGGTATCAAGAATAGTATCATTCTTATAATTCCATCAATACTTACAATATTAATAATCTTATTTTTGAATGTTTTTAAAATATTGTCTAACATTAATTCACCTCAAAAAAAAGGGCCTATTATTTAAGCCCATTATAATTCTTTATCTAGTTCACAATATCTAATTATAGTATAGTAGTTTTTAGAAATCAAACAAGATTTTATTAATTTTTTATTATGAAAAGAAGCTTAATTTAAAACCATTATAGAATAGAGTTATTATATTTACTTACCATTTATGGTATAATAATAAATGTATTTTTGTTAAAAGTAATGGAGGTTACATATGCTTCAATATGATTTAATAATAATTGGAGGGGGAGCATCTGGACTTTCAGCAGGGGTTTCTGCTCTTCAACATGGAATTAAAAAGGTATTACTACTAGAAAGAAATAGTGATTTAGGTGGAAATTTAAATTTATTTATAAATGAGGGCTTTGGAAAGTATTATTTAGGAAAAGATGTTACTGGACCAGAGCTAAGTAGTGAACTTATAAGAGAATTTAAAGCTCATGGCGGAGAATATAAACTTGATACTGAAGTTTTAGAAGTTACCACTAATAAACTAGTTACTTATGTTAATCCTGATGAAGGAATACAAGATGTTAAAGCTAGAGCAATTATAATAGCATCAGGATGTAGAGAAAAATTTACAGGTAATATTAATATACCAATTCATAAATATACTGGGATATATACTTTAGTTTCTGCACATAAACTTATTAATTTACAAGGATACTTACCTGGGAAAAAGGTTGTGATATTAGGAAAGAATAAATGGTCTTTACTTTTAGCAACAAGGTTAATAGTAGAGGGAGCAGAAGTTAGAGCTATAATAAATGGTTCTAAGAAAAACAACCTAAATGATAGAGAAGAAAAGTTTATTAAAGCTATGAATATTAATGTTATAGAAAATAGTAGAGTTATTGAATTACATGGGGATGGAAGAATAGAAAAGATTGATATAGAAAATAAAGAAGATAAGAGTATAACTAATATAGATTGCGACTCTTTAATATTAACTGTAGGATATTTTCCAGAGATAGCTTTTGTAAGAAAAGCTAAAATTGAAATAGATGAAAAAAGAAATCTTATAGTTAATAATAATGAAACCTCTTCAAAAGGAATATTTGCTTGTGGAAGTGTGATTACAAGGGATGCCATGTTATTTAATAGTGGAGAAGATGGCTATAAGGTAGGAGAATTAGTTGCTAAATATTTAAAAAAATATTTATATTAAAAGTGGAGTTATTATAAAATAACTCCACTTTTAATATAGCGAAAATAATTATAGATTAAGTGCTTTAAGAAATTCATTAAAGAGAAGTTTATGACCTTCTTCGTTAAAATGAATACCATCTATAAATATTTCACTTGAATTCAAGCTTAAGGACATATTATAAAAATCAATATATTTAACTTTATAATTATTGCAAAGCTTTATTAATTCTTCTCTTAGTTTGGGAAGATTACTTTCACAGTAATCATAAGTAGGAGATGCCATAAATAATCTATAAGCATCTTCCTTTATTATTTTTGGGGGTATTCCTATGAATATATTATTAGTCTTAGTCAAGGCTTCTTTTAGCATTAATTCTATATTTTCAGTAATTTGAACTAAGGGCCTATTAGATAATAAATCATTAGTACCACCCATTATAAATATTGCTTTTGGAGATAACATAGTTACATCTTCTGTAAATCTATTTAACATATCGGTGGTAGTATTTCCGTTAATGCCTTTATTG
>NZ_JABUTB010000030.1:37284-77176 GCF_021443865.1 Clostridium sp. | reverse complement strand
ATTTCATTAAAGATTTATTTTTAGGAACTCCATAACCAAAGGTAAGGCTATCACCAATAAATATAAAGTTATTAGTACTCAATACAGTCACCTCAATTAAAATAATTTATTAAAACAAGTTCTACAAATTAAAGTTTTTCCACCATTTCCTTTAATTATATTTTCTTCTTTAATTTTTTTCTTACAAAACTCGCACAGTAAATCGCTACTGCTATCTTCTTTTTTGCTAGACTTATTATTAAGCAATTTAGTAGCTGGATTTTTCTTTAAGCTAGAATATATTTTTTTATCACTTGGCTCTGTTTTTTCTTCTACTGAATATGAAATCTTATATTTACTTTCTGCAAAGAATTCTAATTCAAATCTAGGATTTTCTTTATCATAAAATTCTTCTGTAATTATTCTTGTTATTTGGGCATCATTAACTATAAGACCACTTTTTTCAATACCATCAAAAATACTTTTAGTTATATTAGCAGTATCTGGATGCCTCTTTTCGCTCTTATAATAAACTTTTAATATAGCTATAAGAGACTCTTCTAACACAACACCTGGATTTTGTAATCTTGAATAGTAAGCTATTTTTTCTTCATAGATTGCATATCTATCATGGGATTTTCCTGTGTTGCTAGGAAGTATAGCTCTGCCATCTTTATTATGAAGCTTGAAGTTAGATTTTGTTATTGGGGATCCTGGTACTACTATCTTAGCGTATGTATTCATTTAAAACTCCTTTTATATCTAAAGATATCCTTAAAAATCCATTAATTCTAATAAAAAATAATGAATAATTTTTTTATTCATTATATAATAGTCAATGAAACTAAAGAGATATATAATAAGCTATAAGCTTAATTTTAATATACAATAATTAGATAGCTTACACAACATTAGTAAGTAAATAGAAAGAATAAATTAAGAGGTAAAAATAATGGAAAGTAAATTAATTTTATCAATAGAATCAAGCTGTGATGAAACATCAGCGGCTATTGTAAAAGACGGGAGAGAAGTTTTATCAAATATAATAGCATCACAAATAGAAACTCATAAAAAGTATGGGGGAGTAGTTCCAGAGGTAGCTTCAAGAATGCATATTGAAGTTATTAATGGAGTAGTTACTGAAGCCTTAGAAGAAGCGAATGTTAAATTAGAGGATATAGATGCCATTGGAGTTACATATGGACCAGGACTAGTAGGAGCATTATTAGTAGGATTACAATATGCAAAGGGCTTATCATATTCATTGAAGAAGCCCTTAGTTGGAGTAAATCACATAGAAGGACATATTTGTGCAAATTACATAGAACATAAGGATTTAAAACCACCTTTTGTATCATTAGTAGTGTCAGGGGGCCATACATTTATAGTTCATGTTAAAGACTATGGTGAATATGAAGTAATAGGTCAAACAAGAGATGATGCAGCAGGAGAAGCTTATGATAAGGTTGCAAGGGCACTAGGACTTGGTTATCCAGGTGGACCGAAAATAGATAAGCTTGCAAAAGAAGGAAATGAAAATGCTATTGATTTTCCAAAAGCAAATTTTCATGATGATACATTAGATTTTTCATTTAGCGGAGTTAAATCTGCAGTGTTAAATTATTTAAATAAATGCAAAATGCAAAATGTTGAAATAAACAAAGCAGATGTAGCTGCGTCATTCCAAAAAGCAGTTATAGATGTTCTAAAGCAAAATGTGCTAAAAACATGTAAACAAAAGAATGTAGATAAAATAGCCATTGCAGGAGGGGTTGCATCAAACTCTGCATTAAGAGATACGTTAATAAAGGCTGCTGCTAAGGAAGGTATAGAAGTACTATTCCCATCACAAATATTATGTACAGATAATGCAGCGATGATAGGAAGTGCAGCTTACTTCAATTTCTTAAGAGGATTAGAAGCACCTTTAAATATTAATGCAAAACCAAACTTAAAGTTATAATCTACGGAGGGGGGGAAGGTATAATTGAAACTTTTACCACATTCTAATGGACTTTATAAAGTAAATATGAAAAAAGAATTGGATCCAAAAGAAAAGGCAAAAAAGATTATTACTGTAATATTAGTAATATTAGTAGTTGGTTTTATATATCAAAGAATAAGCAACTTCATTACAAAAGAAACATTAAAAGAACGTGTGGATTATGTAAGAGTAGAAGATAAAAGATTAGACTATAGGATAGAGGGGGAAGGTAAATATACTATAGTTTTTGATGGGAATATTGGTACAAATTTAAATCAGTGGAGTGGAATTGCAGATAAACTTTTATCAGATTATGGGGATGTATCAATATTTACATACAACAGAAGAGGATACGGATTTAGTGATAGCGGATCAATAAGAACACCTAAGGAGCAAGCTGAAGATTTGAGAACTCTTCTAAGAAAAGCTGCAATACCTTCACCATATATACTTGTTGGAGAAGAGTATGGAAGCCTTGTACTAACAGAGTTTGCAAAAGCTTATCCAGATTTAGTTGCAGGGGTAGTTTTAGTCAATCCTTTAGTTGAAGATGAAATTAATTCTGATAAATATCAAAAAAGTTTAATATTTGAGAAGATTAGAAGAAATATTGAAAGCATTGGTTCTGAAATAGGTCTTACAACATTACTAGATAAAGTTAACTTAGCTTGCAATACTGATGAATTTGAAAAAAAGCTTGATTATATGGATTTAGAAGAGTTTAAAATTCATAGAACAAAATCTAGCTATAATAAAGCTGTTAATAATGAATTGAAAAATATAACATCAGGTAATAACTCTAGTCAAGAAGAAGGTATTTTTTCTAAAAAGCCATATTATTTAATAGCTAAACCTGGACAAGAAGTATTATCTAATTTAGGGGATGAAGCATTAACAAAAGTATATAGTGTTGATTATGAAGAGAATATAGTATCTATGTATCAACCAGATACAGTAATAACTGGAATAAGACAAGTTATAAAACAGGCAAATGAGATAGATAGATTAGAGAAAAAAAATCATTCAAATTAAATTTGTTAGACATATGTCATATAATTGTCACAAAGAAGGGTTATATTAATAATTGTAAAAGGAATTATTAATATTTAAGGAGGCTTTTCAAATGAATGAAGATAATATATATGATGTAGAAAAATATGAAGAAGTAAATAGTGATAATGAATCACTAACAAATGAAGAAAAGAAGAATGAAGAGCAAAGCTTTGAAAAAGAATCTTATATTCATCCAATAAATGATATTTCAAATAAGCCAAATAAAAAAAGGGAAAAGGGTATATTTAAAATTATAGCCTCAATATTGATAGCAGGATTATTAGGCGGAGCAATAGGTGGAGGAAGTACTTATTATATAATGAGAAATTATGTTAATGACTCTAATTATAAGGTGATAACTCCAAATCCACAAACCTTTAGTAGCAATGCAGAAGCATTAACAGCAAGTGAAGCTTTTGAAAAAGTTTCTCCAGCAGTAGTTATTGTATCTGTTACTGGAGTAATAGATTATAGTGGAATAATACCTAAAGAAACAGAAGGAATTGGATCAGGATTTATTATAAATGAAGAGGGATATATCTTAACTAATTATCATGTTATTAAAGGAGCTAAAGAGGTTGTAGTAACATTATCAGATGAAAGAGATGTTAAGGCAAAAGTAATAAATTATGATGAAAATCAAGATGTAGCTATGCTGAAAATTAGTGATGATAATATCAAGGTTCCAGGAGTTGTTGAACTTGGTGATTCAGATGCATTGAAGCCTGGAGAACAAGTTATAGCAATTGGTACACCTTTATCTAAAGAATTTAATCATACAGTTACTGCAGGAATAGTAAGTGCTGTAAATAGAACAGTGGAAACAAGCTCAGGAACACAATTAAATTTAATACAAACAGATGCAGCTATAAATCCTGGGAATAGTGGTGGACCTTTAGTTAATACTAAGGGTGAAGTAGTTGGAATTAATAATATGAAGATAGCTTCAGACGAAGTAGAAGGAATAGGATTCTCAATCCCAATAGATTCCATTAAAGATAGAATTGAAGCCTTATCTAAGCCTATATTAAACTTAGGTATATCCATAAGAGAAATTAATTCTGAGCTTAGTAAGCAATATAATATGGATGAGGGCTTGTATATAGTTCAAGTAACAGAATTTTCTCCAGCAGAAAAAGCGGGATTACAAGGCGGAGACTTAATAGTAAAATTTGATGGCCAAAGAATTAAAACCTTTGATGAATTAAAAGCTATTAGGGATACTAAGCAAGAAGGAGATACAGTTACTGTTGAAGTAATAAGAAATGGAGAAAATAAAAGCTTTAACGTTCAATTAGAAGCAAAGAGTTAATATAAAAAGACTAGTGACTATTAAACTGTACATTGAAAAATACAGTTTATATAGAAGCTAGTCTTTTTTTATAAAAATATTACTTATAAATCACATTTTAGTATTATGCGAATAAACTATACTATAAACAAGAAAACTTATAATTAAAACTTAGGAGGCAAAGTTATGAGCGGAAGAATAGCATCATGTGAATTAAAGACAGGATGTAACGAACAAATTGAAGCTATAGTTAAATTACCAGAAGAAAAAAGATCAGTTATATTTGGAACAGTATTAGACTGCAATAGAATGCCTGTAGTAGATGCAGTAGTAAAATTATTACAAGTAGTGGATGGATATAGATATCCATATCCTTTGACTCACACTTTCACAGATTGTCATGGACAATTCTTATTAGGACCATTATGTCCAAATACAAAATATATGTTAAAAATCTATAAAGATAATATTGTAATAAAATATACAGAATTAGAAACTTCCTCATATAACGGAAAGTGTATAGGAAAACCAGATAATTGTGATAATAAACCTGGAGATCATGGCCAAGGTTGCTGCAATTGTTAATTTTAAGAAATAAATAACAAAAAGGTCCCTTAAATATTAAGGGGCTTTTTTGTTGTTTAAAATTTTGATAAAATTATCTTATTTAAATTAGGAGAGTTAGAAGTGGAAAAGATAGTTGTATATGTAGTTGGAATTTTCTTTGCCTTAGGTATTATTGATTATATTATAGGAGGAAAATTAAATTTAAGTAAGGGAATAGAAAGTGGAATTAAGAGCATGGGCTCATTAGCTTTATCCATGATAGGAATACTTTCAATAACTCCTATAATTTCAGATGCTCTTATTAAATATGTAATTCCATTATTTAATAAGAGTTTTATTACTCCAAGTATACTTTCATCATCTATTATTGCTGTAGATATGGGAGGGTATAAAATTGCAGAGGCTATTGCTAGTAATAAAATAGAAGTTTACTTTTCAGGTATATTAATATCTTCTATGTTAGGATGTACTATAAGTTTTACATTACCCTTGGCGTTAGGAATAATAAATAAAAAAAATATAGATATATTATGTAAGGGAATACTTTGTGGCATAGTAACCTTACCTATAGGATTATTTTTAGGTGGAGTTCTTTTAAAAATGCCATTAGTAGTTATTATTAAAAATATTTTCCCAATAATTTTAATATCATTTTTAATTATTATAGGATTAAATAAGATTCCTGATAAAATGATAAAATACTTTAAAGGTCTTGCAAAAATTATATTTATAATAGGAATAATAGGATTAGGGCTTCAAGGAATAAAATCAATTACAGGTATAGAAATAGTTAATAATTTATTACAATTAGAAGAAGCTATAACTATTGTAGGGAAAATAGCAATATTTCTATCTGGTGCCAATGTTATGATTGAAGTAATAAAAAGGATTTTTAAAAATTCAATTGAAAAGTTAGGTGAGTTGATGTCTATAAATTCACATTCAGTTACAGCCTTAATAGGAAGTTTAGCTTCAGCAGTTATAGTATTTACTGAATTTGATAAGTTAGATAATAGGGGAAAAGTTATATGCTCAGCTTTTTCTGTAGCAGGAGCCTATGTATTTGGTGGACAACTTGCTTATGTTGTTACAGAGGCAAAGGAAATATCCTATATTTATATAATTGTAAAACTTATTTCAGGTTTATTAGCAGTATTATTAGCTTTAAAAATAACAAAAAAGGAACTGTCTTAAGCAGTTCCTTTTAATATTAATTAACTAATGTAAAATCGCTATTAGATAAAGTAAATATATCCTTTAATCCCTCTGTGATATAAACCTTATTATCTTTAGTTACAAATATTGCATCTATACCATCTATAGTATTTACAAATTTCATACCATCTTCTACACCCATTGCAAATACTGAAGTAGATAGTGCATCTCCGTCTATAGATTTATCACTTACTATAGTAATACCAGCAATTTCATTTTCATAAGGATATCCAGTTTTAGGGCTTAATATATGATGATACTTAATTCCATCTTCTTCAATATATCTTTCATATATTCCAGAAGTAACTACTGATTTATTATTAGTAGTTAGAGTTCCAATAATACCACCACGTTCAGAATAAGGATCTTGGATACCTATTCTCCAATCAGAGCCATTTGGTTTATTACCGTGGGCATAGACATTTCCACCTAAGTTTATTATAGCACTTTTAACTCCTTCTTCAGTTAGAAGTTCTGAGATTATATCAGCTGTATATCCCTTTGCTATACCACCTAAGTCAATCATCATACCTTCTCTTTTTAAGTAGATAGTTTTATCAGCATCATTAAGCTCAATATCACTATATCCAATTAGAGGAAGCTTTTCATTTATTTCTTCTTGAGTTGGAACCTTTGCTTCAGGAAGGCCTATACTCCATAATTTTACTATTGGACCTACTGAAATATCAAATAATCCATTTGAAAGCTTTGAGTACTCTATACCTTTTTTTACAACAGTATATGTATAATCATCTACTTTCACAGGACTAATACCAGCTTCATCATTTATCTTATCTACTAAAGTTCCATTTGCATTTATACTTAAAATAGATTCGAGTTCTTTAATTTTATCAAATGCTTTGTTTAAAATTTCTTCATTTTCACTATCATAAAGACTTATAGTAATTACTGTTCCCATTAACAATTCGGTTCTTGATAGGGGTTCTGCTTGTTCAGTATTTTTTGAGCAACTAGCTAAAATAGAAAGAGAGAAAATCAATAAGAGTGAAAGAGTAAGCTTTTTAAATAATTTTTTTGGCATAAAAATCCTCCTAAATTAATAATATTAATTATTATTATAAGTAAAAAAAGAAAAAATAACAAAAGACTTTAGGCAAGAGCCCAAAGTCTTTATTTAAGTAAAAATATTACTTAGCTTCTGCTAAAGCTTTTTCTGCTAAAGCTTTAAAGCTTGTTGAAGTGTTAGTAGCACCTGTTACAGTATCAACATCAGCAACATTTTGTTTTTCAACTAAAGCTTTTTCTAAAGCTGGGAAAGCTTCTTCTGGGTTTGAACCACTTTTAGCTTTCATGTTTGTATTGTAATCTGCATCAGTTAATTTGCTTCCCTTATCGTTAGCTTCGTCATACTTAACTGTTGCAATCTTTCCATCTTTAACTTCTATTTCTATTGAAGCAACATATCCTCTTTCATCAGCTTCTGACTTTTGAGTGTATACTCCATCTTTTAATCCAGCTTCAGTAGCTTCTTCTTTATTACCACATCCTACAAAGATAGTAGTAGCTAAAGCAGCAACTGCTAATAAGCTTATAACTCTTCTTGATTTCATAATAAAATCCCCCTTAAACTTATTTATTTACGTTAAAATGTATTTTCACGTCGAATTGTTTTCAATTACTAGTTCATTATACACAAAATTAAATGTAATTGATATTCGAATTACTTATGATATATAAGTAATTCCGATAGTGAAAATAAATGAATAATTGCCTACAAATTAGGAAAAATAAGGGTTTGAGGCTAGAAAGTTTAAAAAAAAATCAATAAAAAATTGTTAAAAAAACTACAAAAAGTTTTTGTAATAATATAGACATCTTAACGAATAGTGTATAGAATTAGATATGCTATTTTAGAATTATTAAATGAAGGGAAGGGTTCAACATGTCAAAAAATAAGATACTTGTTCTTGGCGCAGGATATGGTGGTGTACATGCTGCTAAGAAATTGGCTAAGAAATATAAGAAAAATGATGATGTGGAAATAACTTTAATCGATAGAAATCCATTTCATACACTAATGACAGAGCTACATGAAGTTGCAGGGGGGAGAGTTCACCCAGAATCAGTACAAGTTAAATTATGTAAAATTTTCGGAAAATCAAAAGTTAAAGTTATAACAGATTTAATAGAAAAAGTTGATACACATAATAAAATGGTAAAAACTACAAATGGAGAATATTCATATGATTATCTAGTTATAGGTACAGGAAGTGAACCTGCTTTCTTTGGAGTACCAGGAGTAAAAGAAAATGGGTTTACCTTATGGTCATTTGAAGATGCTCTTAGAATAAGACATCATATTGAAGATATGTTTGCTAAAGCAAGTCTTGAAAGAAATGCTGCAAAGAGAAGAGAAATGCTTACTTTTATAGTAGCAGGTTCAGGATTTACTGGTATTGAAATGGCTGGTGAACTTTTAGAATGGAAGAGCAGACTAGCAAGAGAATACAATGTAGATGAAAATGAAGTTACTTTAAAAGTTGTTGAAGCTATGGGAACTATCTTAAATATGTTAGATAGAAAACAAGCAGATAAAGCCGAAAAGTATATGGTTAAGCATGGAGTAGAAATATTAAAGAATTCACCTATAGTAGAAGTTAGCGAAGATAAGATAACTTTAAAGGGTGGAGAAGAAATTAGTACAAGAACTTTAATATGGACTTGTGGAATTCAAGGAAATGAAGATGCTAAAGAATATGGATTAGAAACAGCTAGAGCAGGAAGATTACAAGCTAATGAATACATGCAAGCTGTAGGAAAGAAAGATGTATTTGTTGTTGGAGATATGGCTTATTATGAAGAGGAAGCTGGTAGAGGAACTCCACAAATAGTTGAAGCAGCAGAACAAACAGCTAATACAGCAGTTAAGAATATAATTGCTTCAATAGAAAATAAAGAAATGGAAAAATTCCAAGGAAAATACCATGGATTTATGGTTTCAATTGGTGGAAGATACTGTGTTGCTAACTTAAGTGGAATTAAATTATCTGGATTCTTTGCAATGATAATGAAACATATAGTTAATATGTACTACTTATGGGGAGTAAATAATATTAATGCTGTTTATAACTATTTACAACATGAATTCTTTACTATGGAAGATAGAAGATCAGTGATGAGAGGTCATGTATCATCTAAGGCAAATAGATTATGGTTAATACCATTAAGAATATATATAGGTTGCTTATGGTTAATTGAAGGTATTAAGAAGCTATTAGGAGATTCTACATGGGACAAGATGTGGGATGCTGGTAGTATAAAAGGTTTCTTTAATAGTATAGAAATTGGTGCAGATAGCTGGACTAAAGCTGGTAATGTAAAGATGCCATTTGCTTGGTTACAAGATGCAACATCAAGTGCTTCAGCTGCAGCAGGTGCTGGGGAAACAGCTACTGAATGGGCTACACCAATATTTAAAGAAATTCCAGGTTGGTATGCTACAATAATGGAATTTATGATGCCAAATCCAGAAGTAGCAGTATGGTTCCAAAGAATAGTTGTATTAATGGAAATTGGAATGGGTCTTTGCTTAATAGTAGGATTATTTACATTTATATGGGGTGCTGTTTCAGTTGTTATGCCAATTAACTTTATCCTATGTGCTATGGCAGGATGGGACATACTATGGTATGTATTTGGTTCAATTGCACTAATGGGTGGAGCTGGTAGAACATTTGGACTTGACTACTATATTATGCCTTGGATAACAAGGATGGCAGATAATTTCTGGCATGGTAAGAAAAAACCATTATATGTAGATAATATATCACATGGAAATAAAAAAGCAGTATATTTAGACGCAGAATAGTATGCAAAAAATAAATATATATGTATAATAGATTTTATAAGGTAGAGTTTATTTACTCTACCTTATAAATTGTATAATTATAATGTTAATACAATTAGTTTCATTATAATGGAGATGATTATTATGTTTAAGAAATTAGATTTTGTTATTATTGCAGTATTGATGATACTATCATTTTTACCTGAAATAATATTAGGTGCATCCGTTGGAAGAGGTCTTAGTAATACATATGCAGAAATAACGGTTTCTGGAAAGCTATATAAAAATATTAATTTAGCACAACATAGAGGAGAAGAAACTATAGAACTGAAAACTAAGGATGGAGTTAATATTATTAAGATAAAAGATAATAAGATAGGTATAATAGAAGCTGATTGCCCAGATCAGGTTTGCATGAATCCAGAATACATTGAAAAGCCTGGAGAAAGTTTAGTATGCCTTCCTCATAAGGTCATGGTAGAGATTAAGGGAATGGCAGAAGATGATATTATACTATCATATTAAGGAGAAACTATGAAAAAAACTAGTAAAATAGTATATATAGGATTATTAGTAGCTCAAGCATTAGTTTTACATATAATTGAGCGTATGATTCCTGTGCCTTTTATAACACCAGGTGCAAAGCTTGGATTAGCAAACTTAATTACAGTAATTGCTCTATATACCTTAGATAATAAAAAAGATGCTTTTTTAGTGTTATTCTTAAGACTTTCTTTATCAACTATGTTTGGAGGAAATTTATCTTCCTTTATGTATAGTGCAGCAGGGGGAATATTAAGTTTTCTTTCAATGGTAGTAGTTAAAGAATTGTTTAGAAATAGGGTTAGTATTATTGGAGTAAGTTCAGCAGGTGCTATATTCCATAATGTAGGACAATTAATAATAGCTTCATTAATAGTACAGAATATAGGCGTTATGCTATACTTGCCAGTACTATCAACAGTAGGAATAGGGACAGGTATTTTTATTGGAATAACTGCCAACTATGCGGTAGCACACTTAAGAAAACTTCCAATGTTCAAAAGTTAAATAGTTATGCATTGAAAATAAATATATGATTCTAATCACTAAGAAGGTGGAATAAAATGGACAAGATTTGGAATAATTATCCTGAGATAAGGCAAGAGCTTATTGAAGTAATAAATTTAATGAAGAAAAATGTAAAGTGTAAAGATAAAAAAATAGAAAAATCCATAATGGAATTAATTGAGTCAGGTGGTAAATTACTAAGACCAGCTTTCGTATTAATAGGATCAAAATTTGGAGATAATGATACAAGCAAGGCAGTTCCTACTGCAGCAGTAATAGAAATGCTTCATATGGCAACATTAGTTCATGATGATGTAATAGATGATTCAAAGCTTAGAAGAGGACAAGAGACTATTCAATCTAAGTATGGGAAGGACTATGCTGTATATATAGGAGACTATCTTTTCTGTGTATGTTTTAAATTATTAGCTACTAACGATTCACTGCAAGCAATAAAAGTTGATTCAAGAGCTATGTCAAAGATTTGCATGGGTGAGGTAAATCAACTTAATTCTAGATTCTCAATGAAATTGTCAGTTAAGGATTATTTAAGTAGAATATCTGGAAAAACAGCAGAGTTATTTTCAATATCTTTATACTTAGGAGCAGCAGAATGTAATGCTGATGAAAAGATTTCTAGAGAACTTGGAAATATAGGTCATAATTTAGGAATGGCTTTTCAAATTATAGATGATATTTTAGATTATGAAGGAAATGATGAAAGTATTAAAAAATCTGCAGCAAATGATTTAAAACAAGGTATTTATACTATTCCTCTAATTTATGCTTATAGAAATAATAAAGAGGCGTTTAAAGATATTATTGGAAAAGAACATTACAGCGAAGAAGAAGTAATGGAAATAATAAATTTGGTTAAGGCTAATAAAGGAATAGATATGGCAAAAGAATTAGCTGAAAAATATGTTAATAAGTGTTTTAAGGGCATAGATAAGTTACCAAATAACGATTATAAAGTTATATTAAGAGAAATTGCTAGTTGGTTATTAAAGAGGACATACTAAAGGGTTACTTAATTTAAGTAACCCTTTAGTATGTTTTTCATGGATTTAATAAAATCTGAATTAACTTTATAAAATGAATCAAAATAACTAATATAAATTGGAAGCTTCATAGATAAATCACTAATATTAATTATTTTAATATCAGGTATTGAGTGATAGTTATTATATATACTAGCAGGAATAAATGTAGCAGCTTTACTTGAGGAAACACCTTTTAATGCAGAAAAATATGAATTTGTACTATATAAGATATTTGATGAATCTAAAATTTTATTATCATAATTAAACTCAGTACATATTAAATTTTTCAAACAAGTTTTATCAGAGGATAGTATTAAAGGAAGATCAAATAGTTCATCCTTTTTTATAGAAGTGGTTTGAAAATTTTTTCCTGCTACTAAAAGGACTTCATCATATCCAATTAGTTTTGTAGTTAAACCATTAGTGTTTTCTGGCTTAGTATAACAAATAAAAATATCGCATAAATTACTAGATAGATTAGCTTTTGAGCAACAATCTATTGTATTAAGATTAATTGTATAAGAAGAAAAGTTTTTCTTTAACTTAGAAATAGCCATAGGCAAAAGGGTTAATCCTATTGATTCAACAGATTCAATAGACACATATTTTTTCTTGTTTACTGAATTAAACAATTCTTCTTGCATCTTATTATAAGATGATAAAATTGATTCAGCATACTTGAACAATATTTCACCTTCAGAAGTTAAAGATACTCCTTTATTTGTTCTATTAAAAAGTTGTACGTTTAAATTGTTTTCTAGTTTTGAAATTTGTTGACTAAGTGCAGATTGTGAAATATGCGCATTTTTTGCAACTGTTGAAATACTATTAGAGTTTGCAACCTGGAAAAAATAATTTAAGCTATCAATATGCATAACAATATTTTTGCATCACAAATGGGCATATNAAAATCTATAAATTAAATTATTATATTATAATAATTTGTAAAAATCAAAATTTATTATTTTTAAAATAATAAAATAATGGTGTATAATTTATTTCAGGTTAGGATGTGAGAATATGAAAAATAGAAAAAGAACAATTTTTTTATTTATTATTGGAATTTTAATAATTTTTTCTACAAATTTAATATTAAGTCGAGCGAATAGAAGTGACTTAAAAGGTGAGATAGTAGTTTGGGCAAAGGAAGAAAATTATAATTATTTTATGGAAGCTGCAAAAGAATTTAGGGAACGAAATAAAAAATTAAATATACATATTGTAAATATTGGTTCTGAAAATTCTTTAGAAAGAATAGAAGGATTAAATGAGAAAAACTTACCTAATATAGTAGAATTGAATTTTTTAGAATTAGAAAAGATAAAAGAAAAAGTGGATTTTATAGATGAAAATAAAAGCATAATTGAAATATATAATAAGAATTTTAAAGATAGTAGAATTCAAGAAGTAAAAATTAATGAAAATTATTATGGAGTTCCATTTGAATCTAATCCAATTGCCTTATATGTTAGAAATGATATTTTAAATAAATATGGTTATGAAGCTTCAGAATTAAATACCTGGAAGAACTTAATTAGAATTGGAAATGAAATTAAAAATAAAAGTTCTGGGGAAGTTAATATATTTTCCAATAAAGATAAGCAAAGTATAGAACTATTATTAATTTCTCAATTAGTAGACTATCAAAAAGATTCTAAACTTTATACTAAAGAGGATATATTAAAAGAATTTAATAATATATACAAAGATGAATATATAACTGAAGATAATAATTATTTATATAGAATAGCTTCTTTAGATTTTTATAGAGACATTAGTGCTGGCAAGGAGCTAGGTATATGGATATGTAAAAATCCACCTAGTTATGAGGTTGGTGAAAATAGGTTATATGATATAGGAGGGGCAAATTTAGTTGCTTTAAATGTTGAAAAAAATAGAGAAGCAATTAAAGAATTTATAGCTTTTGCAGCAACTAATAAAGACTTGCTATCTAAAGAATTTAAAGATAATAAGTTTTTTCCAAGCTTAATATATTCATTAAATGTGAAGAAAGAAGAAAACAATGAAGAGAATATAGAAGGAAATAGCCCATTCGTAATATTAGTTAATATAGCTGAACGGGCTCCAAGTATAAAAAACTTTGAAAAATTAAAAGAAATATTAAATGATATATATTATAACTAGGAATTATTTATTATTTTATAAGCCTCTAAGGTTTTTATGGCAGTGTTTTTCCATGAAAATAGGAGGCTTCTTTCATAACCTTTTTTAGATAAGTTATCCTTTAAAGCATCATCATTTAGTAACTTAACTAAAGACTCTTCTAGCTCTAATCTATTTAAGGGATTAATTAAAATGCAGGAATCACCTGTAACTTCTGGTATAGAAGTCACTCTAGAAGTTATAACAGGAGTCTTACAACACATAGCCTCTAGAGGGGGTAAACCAAATCCCTCATATAGAGACGGATATATAAATGCTTCAGCACCATTATAAAGTGTAGGTAACAGAGTATCCTCTATAAAACCTGTAAAAATAATATTCTCACAAGAAGCTAAAGTTTTAGATAAATCTAAAAGCTTTTTACCCTCATCTTTAACTGCTCCTGCTAAAAGTAAGACATAAGGTTTATTTAAATCCTTATAAATTTTATCAAAGGATAGAATTAAATCTTTAGCATTTTTTCTTGAACTAAACCCACCTATGTATAAAATATAATCTTTTGAGAAACTAAATCTTTTTTGTATTGTTTCTTTGCAAATGTTCTTATCTAAAGGTTTAAAGTTAGAATTGGCAGCTAAAGGTGTAACATATACTTTATCCTCAGGAATATGATTAAAAAACTTTAATATATCCTTCTTAGAATATTCAGATACAGTTAAAATCCCCTTAGATTTATCAATTATAGTTGGCATAGTTCTTAGGAATCTTTCAAGATATCCTCGTCCAGTTGTTTCAGGTAATACATAAGGAATTAAATCATGAATAGTTACAACGGAATTTGTATCATAACTATTACAAAGACCCATTCCATTTTGAGGAATATGATGAAGATCTATATTATTATTTTTCAAGAAATTTGGGAAATAATAATTTTCATAAAAACTACCATGCTTACTAGAAGTAAAAACTATGTTGCAATTATCTTTTTTATATTCTTCATAGTTTTTCCCAGTCCAAAAAAGAGTAAAGTCATTTTCTTTATCTATATTAAGCAATTCCTTAACTAAATTTTCAGTGTAAGTTCCTATACCTGTTCCATTGTATAAATTTATTCCTCTAGCATCTATGGAAATTCTCATAGCAATCCTCCTAAAATTATCCTTTATATTATAGATATTATTAATTATTTAATTCTATGATATAAACACAATAAAATAAGTAAGTCCATATAATAACATAGAATAAATCTTAAGGAGAAACCTATGGAGATTTCATATATAAAAAATGAAATTCAGGATAAGTATTTAATAGAAATAGAAACTATAGAGAAGGTTAAAAATAGCTATAAGATAAGTACAAAGGATGGGGATTATGGTATTAAGGTAATTAAATATCAGTATCCTCATTTTTATTTTATTATGTCTGCAATAAAACATTTACAAAATAGAGGCTTTTATAATATACCAGAAATAATTACTACTAGAGATAATTTAGATTATATAAAACTTGGAGATAAGTATGCATATTTAAATAAATGGGTAGAGTCAAGAAGTTGTAATTATAAGAACTTTATAGAATTAAAGTTAGCCTCTGAAACTTTAGGAAAGCTTCATAACTGTAGTGAAGGTTTTACCTTAAATAGTAATATGAAACCTAGAATTGCTTGGTTCTCTTGGATAAAGGTATTTGAAACCAGATGTGATGAAATTTTAGATTTTAAAAATCGAATTTATCAGAAGGCTTATAAATCACAGTTTGACGAAATTTATCTACAAGCTATTAATGAAGAGATAGAGAGAGGTAAAAGGGCAATAGATGAGATAAAGAATAATAAATATATTGAACTTATGAATAAAGAGGTACTTAAGAGAGGGTTTTGTCATCATGATTATGCACATCATAATGTTCTAATAAATGAAAATGGAGAAATTAATATAATTGACTTTGATTATTGCATACTAGACACCCATATTCATGATTTAGCATCTTTATTAATTAGAGCTATGAAGGATGGTGAATGGAATAAGGAAGTATCTAATATTATATTAAATTCTTATGGAAGCACCCACAGTTTATTTAATGCTGAATTAAAGCTTATGAAAGGTTTTATAAGATTTCCTCAAGGGTTTTGGCAAATTGGATTGCAGTATTATTGGGAACAACAGCCTTGGGGAGAAGAGTTTCTTGTAAATAAATTAAATAAGTATTTAAGGGATAGAGACAGTAGAGAACAGTTCTTACAAAACTTTATTGATTAAGGGGTGAAAGAATGCAGAAATCAGAATTAAATTCTTACTTAGAAAATAGGAATATTTATGTTTTAAATAGTAAAATTTCTAAAGATAAAATTGAGGATAGTAAAAGCATATATAAACAAATCGAAAACATTGTTTTCTTTCACCATAAGATTGGACAATATAAAGAAAATTTATTCCCGAGAATAGGTGCTTCCATTGGGAAAGAAGTAAATATGTATTATTCTCAAATAATATTAATAAATAAATATTTAAAAGAAATGGAAAGAAAAGAAGATCTAAATTCTATAGATTTTTATTTAATAAATAGGGGAGAAGAATTAATTAGTTTAGGTAAAAAATCATTAAATCATATTAATACAAATGGATTTAAAAAAATAATTAATAGGAGTATGGATAACTATGAAGTTTGTTTAACTAGAGTTGATGAAGGAAATTTAAAGGTTGATGAGGATGGGAGTATAAAAATAGGTACTATAAGGTATATGACTTACAATCTTAAGGAACATGACATATATTCATATATAAAAAAGATTAAAAGGCGAGAAATTAATATAAATATGGAGGATATTATTAATTATTATATTAACCTTACTAAGCTTGGAGATAGTAGTAGGGAATACTTAAGAGCTTTAGTGTCTTATCCAAATGAGGAATTTAGAATAATTGAAAAATATATCTTAGGGAAGTTTCAAATGGAAGAGGGAGAATTATTAAAAAGTTTAAATAAGGCTAGAACCTTAGATAGTAATAATATAATAATTTAAATGTTGGGGGTTAGTATGAATAAATTTAGATATATTGATAATGAAATTTTATGTAAATATGATTTAAGAGAGGAATTTTTTAACAAATTAGATTTTGAAGTTGAAGATATTATTCCTTTAAGAAAGGTTTTTGTATTATTAACAAATGAGGGTAAGAAGATATTAAAGCTTACAGATTCATCAGAAGAAAGAATAGATTTTATAAATCAAGCATTAAATTATTCAGCTAAAAAATATAAGAACTTGCTAAGTTACTATGAAGATAAAAATGGGAAATATATTTATAAATCTGGAGAAAATATTTATGTAATATTAAATATGATAGAAGGCAGGGAGGCTACATTTAGTAATCCTGTTGAAGTAGAATTATGTACTAAAGCTATGGTTAATATGCATTTAGCTTCAAGAGGAATATTTAATGTTTTGAGTACAGATATAGTTAAAGGTAATTTAGGAGAATACTTACCTTATCAGTTTAATAAAGCAAAAGAGGATCTGATTAATATTAAAGAATATGTTTTAAAATTTAGATATAAATTAGAGTTTGATAATTTATTCCTAGAAAATGTAGATAAGCATATTAATGAAATACAAAAATCTATAGAACTTTTAGCAATGTGTAATTATAACAATTTATTAGAAGATTTTAATAAGAGAGTCTTATGTCATAATGATTTAGCTCATCATAATTTTATTGTAGATGGAAATGAAATTAAGATTATAGATTTTGATTACTGTAAAATAGATACAAGAGCTATAGATATAGCTAATTTTGCCATTAAAGTTATTAAAAATACTTATTATGATATGGATACTTTTAAATTAATTATAGAATCATATAATTCTATAGATGAATTAAGTAAAGAGGAAATTAAATTAATATATGCTTTGTTAAGCTTCCCCAAGGATTTTACAACTATCATAAGAGATTTTTATTATAAACAAAAGAAATGGGATTATGAGGTTTTTCTAAATAGATTAAAGGATAAAATAAACAATGAAATATATAGAGAAGAATTTGTTGATAGATTTATTTCAGATTTTAGCCAATATTTTTATTAAACAAATTAAGAGGCTGCTAAAGCAGCCTCTTTTTTAGAATTTAATTATCTTTTCATAAGCTTGTATTGTAGATTTTGCTGTTATATTCCAAGAATATTTAGAACTTTGGATAAGACCTTTTTTTATCATGCTCATTCTTAAAGCATCATCTTTTAATACAGTTTCTATACAATTTTTAAGCTCATTAATATCATAGGGATTAATTAATAAAGCTGATTGGTTACACACTTCGCTAAGTGAAGTTACATTAGATGAAATAACTGGTGTACCACAAGCCATAGCTTCTAAAGGCGGTAAGCCAAAACCTTCGTAGAAGGAAGGATAAGCTAGTAGCTTTGAGGCATTATAAAAAATAGGTAAATTTTCTAATGGAATAAAATCAGTAAAGATTACATCATCTTCTATGTGAAGATCAACTGCTCTTTGTTTATAAAGGCTATAGGAAATTCCTTTTTTACCTGTGATAACTAATTTAAGATTTTTCTTTATTTCTTTAGATAGAAGTGAAAATGCTTCAATTAATCCTATAATATTCTTTCTAGGACTAAAACCCCCTACATAAAGTATAAAATCATCTTTAATATTATATTCTTTTTCTATTATTTTTTTGCATTGACACTTATCTAAAGGCCTATATATATCCTCAGCAGCAAGATGAGTAACAAAAATTTTATTTTTAGGAAAGTTAAATTCTTTTGCTATATCCTGCTTTGAAAATTCCGAAACTGTTAATATTCCATCACAATTATTAATAATTTTAGGAAGCTCATTATTAAATATATATAAATAACGGTCACTAACTGTTTCTGGCATTCTCAATGGGATTATATCATGCAACGTAATAGCTTTGTGACAATTAATATTAGTATATAGTCCAACTCCATTTTGAGGCACATGATAAAGGTCTAGATTATTATCTTCTATAATGTTTGGAACTCTAACTTCGTCCCAAAAATTTGATGAAGTTGTAGCTCTAACTAACTCAATATTAAAATTATCACTTAAATCTAGAGCTGAATTTTCCGGTAAAAAAACTAAGTAATCATTGATATTATCAACTTTATTCATGCTATTGATAAGTTGATAAGTGTATGTTCCTATACCAGTTCCCCTATACCATTTTGCAGCTCTACCATCTATGCCTATCTTCATGATTTAATCCTTTCTCATTGTTTTTAATTTATTATATTAAACTTAGGAATAAAATGTTAATAAAAGAATAAATATAGTCATATAAATATAAAGGGGGTGAGGGTTATGATGAGAGAATTCGAAATAGAAAGACAGTTCGATATTAAGATTGAAGCTTTAAAAGCTAATAAGGGAGTCTATTATCTTAAGACAAATAAAGGAGAAAAATGCTTAAAAAAAATTAATTATGGGCCTCAAAAACTATTATTTGTTTATGGAGCCAAAGAACATCTAATAAAAAATGGTTTTAATGCCGTTGATAAATATCATTTGAACATAGATGGGGAACCATATGCCCTAGTAAATGAGGATCTTTATACTTTATCTGAATGGATAGAAGGAAAAGAATGTGACTTTCATAACATAGAAGAAGTAAAATTAGCCGCTAGTACTCTTGCTATGCTACATGAGGCATCTAAGGGATATGATCCTCCAGAGAACTCTAAATTAAAGAGTGATTTAGGAAGATGGACTCATCTTATGAATAAGAGAATTAAATCATTAGATAAGATGAGGGATATGGTAAGAAAGAAAAATAATAAAAATGATTTTGATTTATTATATATAAAATCAATGGATTTTTATAAGGAAATTGGTAAAAAAGCTTTAAAAACTCTAGAAGAATCTGATTATATGAGATTATGTGAAATAGCTGAAAATGATAAGAGCTTTTGTCACCATGATTTTACCTATCATAATATAATATTAGATGCAAATAATAATTGTAATGTAATAGACTTTGATTATTGCAAGAGGGAAGTTAGGACATTTGATATATCAAATTTTATGGTTAAAGTATTAAAAAGAGTTAATTGGGATATAGACTTTGCCAATGCTATAATAGAATCTTATAATAAGGTTTCACCTTTATTAGAAACTGAATATAAAGTTCTGTATGCTTATTTACAATTTCCACAAAGATATTGGAGACTTGCTAATAGATATTATTATAATGAAGTTAACTGGGGTCAAAATACCTTTGGAAGTAAGCTAGAAGCAATAATTAATGAAAAGGAAGTTATGCTTAAGTTCTTAGATGAATTTAAAAATAAATACATCTCAAATTAGAAAAGTGCCATAGGCACTTTTTTTATTATACTTTAAGTACAAATACAGATAATTCGACATAGGATAATATAAAGTAATAACTAAGAGGTAGAAAAATGAAGGTAGGAGATTTAGTAGTTAGAAAATCCTATGATAAGGATATTACATTTAAAATTATAGATATTAAAGAGGATGATAAAGGGAATCAAGTATATATTTTAAAGGGAATAAGTATAAGGATAATAGCAGATTCTAGAATAGATGATTTAGAAATAGTTGATGATGAGTATGTTGGAACAAAAGAAAAAATATTAAATAGAAGGGTAGAGGATGCTATAAAGAAAGCTGTTTCTATGAGGGGAGATGATGAAGCAACAAAAGTTTTAAACAACCTTTATAGGGGGAGTAAAACTTCAAAAAATCAACAAAACAAAGAATTAGTATTTGGAAGACCGGGAAAAATACTTCATATAGATGGAGATAGTGAATACTTAGAAACTTGCCTTAAAGTTTATAAACAGTTATCTTTAGAAGCTGTAGGAAGGGCTATTCCAGAAAAAAAACAACCTGATATGATAGTGGATTTAGTTAAAGAAATAAAGCCAGATATAGTTGTATTAACAGGTCATGATAGTGTTCTTAGAACCCCAGATGATTATTTGAATTTAGATAATTATAGAAATTCAAAGTATTATATAGAAGCTGTAAAGGCTTTAAGAAATTATAATTCTAGTTACGATGAATTAGTTATTTTTGCAGGAGCTTGTCAGAGTTGTTATGAATGTATGTTAGATGCAGGTGCTAATTTTGCAAGTTCGCCAAATAGAGTATTAATACATTGTTTAGATCCTGTTTTAGTTTGTGAGAAAATAGCTTATACAAGAATTGATAAGGTAGTATCAATAACTGATGTTATTGATAATACTATAACTGGAATAAGAGGAATTGGCGGATTGCAAACTAGAGGGAAATATAGAGAAGGATATCCTAGATCACCATATATTTAAATACAAAGAAAATATAAAAATGTGAATAAAAAGCTAAAAATTAGAGATAATAATAAATGGATAAAGTAACTATAAAAAGGTAAAAGTTTACATTGACAATTGGTTTTGTAGGTGGTAAAATTATAGTTTTTACTTGACAAAATATGGGCTTGGGTGTATAATATAAACAAGAAAGAAGGTGTTTATGTGGAAAGTGTAAAGACTATCGCGTCTATAAAGAGAAATATAGAGAATCATATAGGAGAAAAAGTAACTTTAAAGGCAAACGGTGGAAGAAAAAAGATCCTAGTAAACAACGGAGTAATAGAAAGTGCGCATCCAAGTATTTTTGTAGTTAGATTAGATAATGATGTTACTAGAATGGTAACATATAGCTATTCGGATGTATTAACAAAGACAGTTCAATTATATTTTGCATTATAGGTAATAGAGCTCAGACTTTAGGGCTCTATTTTTTTGTCTTATAAATTTTCTTAAAAAAAAGAAAGATGGTGGGTTTCCATCTTTCAACTATGGTATAAAAGGGTATTGAGAATTTATGAGAGGTTATATGGTCAATAACCATATTTATAATACGACATATTATGAGTAATGTCAACATATTATTTAAAAAAAATAGAGAAAAAATGAAAATAAGTATTTTTATATGGATAATTCGACAATTGGTTGATTAAATTAACCTTTTATGTAAAATTGAGTAAGATAATTGTTGAAATTTGCAAACTTTCTTTTAGAAACAATAAGATAATTTTCGAATAATTATATATGGTTAGAAATATATTTATTAATAGGAATTATGTAGGAGGGATTACATGTCACAAATAGATGTTATAAGAGAAAGTATTAGGTACGAACAATTACTAAGGGAAGGCTCAGTTAATCAACCTATAAAAGGAGAGCATTTATTAAGAGATTCACAATATCCTGATATGAAAGAAGTATTAGGGATAGATGTTAAAGCTACAATAACTAATAAAGAAATCGTAGGAGATAAAGTTATTGTAGAAGGAAATTTAGATTATATTGTTCTTTATTTATCTAAGGATGAATCAATTTCAGATTCTCCAGCTAACAAGATACATGCAGTTGTCTTTAATGATAAGTTCTCAAATTATCTAGATCTTAATAATGATGAACATAATATAGTATGCAATGTTGAGTGCGATGTAGAACATATTGAAGCAAATTGGATGAATGAAAGAAAAGTTGGAATAAGTGGATTGATAGTATTAAGATGGAAGATTCATAAAATCGGAGAATTTGAATATGTAAAAGATATTGAAGGAAAAGATGATGTTCAAGTTAAAAAAGAAGAAGAGGTATTAAATGGAGTAAAAGGAGATAAGGATATTGACTTTATGGGAAAATCCATGCTTAAAGTAACTATGGATAAACCAGAAATAGATGAAATCCTAAAATGCTCTATGAATCTTCATAAGAAAGAAGTTAAGGTAGTAGAAGGAAAAGCATATATTGGATGTTATTGTAAAATATCTATACTTTATAAGGGAAGAGATAATAAAGAACTTGAAGCTTTAGAAGATGATGTTTATTTATCAAGAGAAGAAGAGTTACCAGGAATAAGTGGAGATATGATTAGTGTTCTAGAATTAATGGTAGTTGATGAGCAACATGCAGTTAATTTAGATGATGTTGGTGAAAATAGAGTAGTTAACGTAGAATTTTTAGTAAAAGGAAATGTTAAAGTATACTCTAATGATAAGGTAGAGATTTTAAAGGATGCATATTCACCAACAATGAATATAGAATTAGTAAATGGTAATAAGGAATTTACTTTAATTCATTCTATATTAAATTCTGAAGTAACAGCTAAAGACATTTTTGATATTGATAATAAAGAAGAAAGAATAGGAGAAGTGGTAGCAGTTACTGGGCATCCTATAATAAAAGATAAGATAGTTGAAGATGAAAGAGTGAAAGTAGAAGGTGTAGTTAAGACTAATATAATTTATAGACTCGCTGGAGAAGAATTGAATTATGGAATACTAAATGGAGATATTCCTTTTAATACAACTATAGATATTAAAGGTTTAAAAAAGGATATGAACCTTATAATAAGTCCTTATTTAGAAAATATAGATACTAATATAGAAGGTAATGCAGTTTCTGTTAGAGCAACAGTTGGTCTAAATATAAAATCATACTATAAAGTTAATAAAGACTATATAAAGGATATTGTTGAAGGTTCTGGAGAACTAAAAGAGAAAAAAGCATCTGTAACTATATATGTAGTTGGTGAAGGAGAAACTTTATGGGATTTAGCAAAGAAGTATAATACTACTGTTGCTGAATTAGAAAAATTAAATGATTTAAATGAAGAAGAAAAGATTAGACCAGGATGTAAACTTATAATTCCGGGAAGAGCTATATTCTAAAAATATAGGAGCTGTTTAGACAGCTCCTTATTTTATTGTGGTTTTATATACAGTCTGCTTAAAATTATATCAACAATTTCATATGAATAATATAAACTTTTCATGGATAAAATAAGAAATGCATGATAAGAGGTGAGAAAATGGCAGAAAAAATAAAAGGAGACCTAATTATTATAGGAGGAGCAGAAGATAAGGAAGGAGATAAAGATATCCTTAAAAAAGTATGCAACTCCATTAATAAAGAAGAAGATATTATAGTGATTGCTACTGTAGCTACAGAATATCCTAAAGAAGCTTTTGAAAAGTATAGAAAAATTTTCACTGGCTTAGGAGTAAAAAATATTAAAGGATTAAATATTGAAACTAGAGATGATTCTTTAATTTCAAGTAATATCGATTCAATAAGAGAGGCATCTCTTATATTTTTTACAGGTGGTGACCAATTAAGAATAACTAGCTTACTTGGAGGTACTTTAATTTATGATGCCTTAAAAGAATCTATACAAAATGGATGCATAATGGTTGGTACTTCTGCAGGTGCCTCAGTGATGAGTGAGACTATGGTAGTTAAAGGTGAAGATGATGAATCTCCAAGAAAATGCACTTTAAAAATGGCACCGGGATTAGGGTTAATAGAAGGTGTTATGATAGATCAACATTTTGCTCAAAGAGGAAGAATAGGAAGATTATTAACTGGAATTGCACAGAACCCAGAAGTATTAGGTATAGGTATAGACGAAGATACTGCGCTTTTAGTTAGAGATAATGGAGATGCTCAAGTAATAGGGAGTGGAGCAGTATACTTTTTAGATGCTAGAAATATTACTTATAGTAACGTATCTGAACAAAATTATGATGAAGTATTAAGTATGTTTAATGTTAATTTACATGTACTAAAAGAAGGAGATAAGTATAATCTCCTAATTAAGAAGCCTTTTGAGGAGGATAAATTTAAAAATGAAAGTAACTGAGACTAAGGTCTTTAAAGGTAAGAATATCTATTCCCATAAAAAGTGTATAAGACTTGATGTTGATTTAGAGGGTTATTGTGAAACACCAAGTAAATATATTGAAGATTTTAATTTTAATTTGGTTAATATGATTCCAGAATTAAGAAGTCATAGATGTGGAATTGATGAAGATGAAGGATTTATAAAAAGACTTAATGAAGGAACATATTTAGCACATATATGTGAACATATAATAATAGCTATCCAAAATAAAATAGGAATAGATGTTGCTTATGGTAAGGCAAGAGAAGTTAAAGATGATCATTATTATATTATTTTTCAATATATTTATGAGAATACAGCTATTGAAGTAGCTAGATTAGCCATTGATATTGTAAATTCTTTGATAAAGAAGATTCCTATTAATTATGAGGAAAGAATAGATTTTTTAAAAGAAGTATTAAGAGATGAGATTTCAGGGCCTAGTACTAAGTCTATTTGTGATTATGCCAAAGAAATTGGTCTTCCAGTAATTGATTTTGGAAGTGAAGACTTTTATCAAATAGGGTATGGAAAGCAAGGTAAAATAATTGAGAATTCTATAGGTTATGATACTAAGTGCGTATCAGTTGATATAGCTTGTGATAAGCTAATCACAAAAGAATTATTAAAAATTCACAACATTCCTGTTGCTAGAGGGAGTAAAGTCCAAAACATAATTAATTTATTAAAAGAAGCAGAAGAAATTGGTTATCCTGTAGTTCTTAAGCCACAATATGGGAATAAGGGCAATGGGGTAATTTTAAATATAAAAAATGAAAAAGAATTATTAAATTCATATAAAAAGTTAAAAGATAAATTTAAAGATTTAATTATTGAAAAGTATTATAAAGGTAATGATTATAGGGTTTGTGTCGTTAATTATAAGGTTGTTGCAGTTTCACTTAGAATTCCACCGTTTATAATTGGTAATGGAAAAGATACAATACTTGACCTTGTTAATGAATTAAATGAAGATTCATTGCGTGGAGATGATCATGAGAAACCGCTAACAAAAGTAAAAATAGATGAGGAAGTTCTTACTTGCATTGCTATGCAAGGTAAATCCTTGATGGATATATTAGAAGAAGGAGATAAAGTATCTTTAAGAAGAAATGCTAATTTATCTACTGGAGGAGAAGCTATAGATTGTACAGATGAAATTTGTAAAGAAAATATTGATTTATGTATAAGAACTGCAAAGGCCCTGAGATTAGATATATGCGGTATAGATATTTGTAGTGAAGATATATCTAAACCATTATCTAATAGTGGAATAATAATGGAAGTAAATGCTGCACCTGGATTAAGGATGCATATTAATCCTAGTAGAGGTAGCAGTAGAAATATTGCAAAAGAAATTGTAAATATGATGTATAATGGTAAACCTTATAATATTCCTGTTATAGCTATTACAGGGACTAATGGGAAAACAACTACCACACGATTAATAAGTCACACCTTATCAAAAATGGGATACTGCATTGGAATGACAAATAGTAGTGGGATTTTTGTAAATAATGAATGTATAGATAGTGGAGATGATACTGGATTTGATAGTGCTAGATCTATTTTATTAAATCCGGATGTAGATGTGGCAGTATTAGAAACTGCCAGAGGTGGAATTATTAGAAGAGGTTTGGCTTATGAAGAGGCGGATGTGGCTGTCATAACAAATATCAGAGAAGATCATTTGGGGATTGATGGAATAAACTCTATGGAGGATCTTTGTAAGGTGAAATCTTTAGTGGGAGAAGCTGTTAAAGAAAATGGCTATGTAGTAATAAATGCAGATGATAAATGGAGTATGAGCATTTTAGACCGAATAAAATCAAAAAAAGTCTTTTTCACTCTTAATGCTAAAAATGAAGTTTTAAAGAATAATAATAGTGATGATATATATGTATATATAGAAAATGAAGATGTTGTGGTATTAAATGAAAATAAAAAGATTTTACTATGTAAAGTTAATGAAATTCCAATTACTTTAAATGGAAAATTAAAATTTAATGTTGAAAATATTTTATCAGCAACAGCAGCATTGGTTGCCATGAATATAGATTATTGTATGATTAAAAATGGCATAACAACATATAAGTTAAATTCAAAAGAAAATGCCGGAAGATTTAATCATTATAATGTAAATGGAATAAATATAGTTTTGGATTATGGCCATAATCCAGATGGATATACTGCTGTACTTACAGCTTTGAAAGAATTAAATACTGGAAGGCTTTATGGAGTAGTAGGTATACCAGGAGATAGACAAGATGAATCAGTCTTAGAGATTGGAAGTATATGTGCTAAGTTCTTAGATTATACAATAGTTAAAGAAGATAAAGATTTAAGGGGAAGAAATAAAGGGGAAATAGCTGATTTGATAGTAAAGGGGTTATTGAAAGAAAACAAAAATATAAAGCATGAAGTTATATTAAATGAAGAGGATGCTTTGATTAAAGCTATCAGTATGGCTAAAGAAGGAGATTATATTGTAGTTTTCTTTGAAAATATGAAACCTTTAATAAAGGTAATTGAAGAACGTAATAGACTTTATAATGAAAATGATGAGACTAGATATGAAGCGTTAAATTAAAATAGTTGTATTTTGGTTTACTATGTTATTAAAAAAATATATAATAAAAAAATGGAGCTGTTAAAAATAGCTAAAGATTAAGAAGTTATAAGTTAAAATATAATTATTAAAAATAGATTTTTAGAAACTCCTTAAGGAGTTTCTTCTTTAATTTAATATTTTATTATTGAAATAACAATATTAGCAGCACCATTTTAAAATTTTGTTTGAAAGGAAATACGAGTATGAGAATTAAGGCTTATGCTAAGATTAATATATCCTTAGATGTAATTGGGAAAAGAGAAGATGGTTATCATCTATTAGAAATGATAATGCAATCTATAGATTTATATGATGAGTTAAACATAGAAAAACAAAATAAAGATATTACTATTAAATGCAATAAACCATATGTTCCTACAGATGAAAGGAATTTAGCCTATAAAGCAGCTAGGTTATTTATGGAAAAATATCAGATAAATAGCGGGGTTAGCATAAATATAAATAAGAATATTCCAGTATGTGCAGGATTAGCAGGTGGAAGCACAGATGGAGCAGCTGTATTAAAGGCTATGAATAAAATCTTTGACATTAATGCAAGTGATGAAGAATTAATGGGACTTGGATTACAGCTAGGGGCAGATGTTCCTTATTGTATAAAAGGTGGCACTGCTTTATGTAAAGGAATTGGGGAAGAAGTAACGAAATTAAAAGACTTTAAAGATAAGATTTTAGTCTTAGTTAAACCACCATTTGGTGTGTCCACTAAGAGTGTTTATCAAGAATTCGATTTAACTAAAGCAAGAAGTCACCCTAATACTGATGTTTTAATTAAGGCAATTGAAGAAAATGATTTGAGATTAGTTGCAAATAATATGAAAAACTTATTAGAGAATGTTACATTAAGGAAACATAAAATACTGATAAGTATAAAAGAAGAAATGAAGAATTCAGGTTCTATTGGTACTATGATGAGTGGAAGTGGACCAACTGTATTTGCATTCTTTGATGATATGCTTAAAGCACAAAAGTGCTTTGAAAAAATGAGATCTAAATATAATGATGTATTTATCACAAGAACAATATAAAAAATAAGTATAAGCCTCCTAATTTTGGCAATAATTATAGCTATGAGGAGGTTTTAATATGAAGAATAAAATTTGTATATTTTTGTTGTTAATATGTGTTTTAAATTTATATAGTTGTACAAGCAGTAAAATATTAGAGGATACTAGTTCTACTGAAGAATTAGTTTATGAAGATATAGCTGATAAAATAATTAGATTTCATGTAATTGCAAATAGTAATACTGAAGAGGATCAATCTCTGAAATTGAAAGTTCGTGATAAGGTTATTGAGTTTGTAGCTAACAATTTAAGAGAAAGTAAGAGTTTGGATGAATCAAGACAGTTTATTATTGATAATAAAAGTACTATGGAAGATATAGCTAAGGCTATTATAAATGAAAATGGATATAGTTATAATGTTACAAGCACTCTATCAAAAGAAAATTTCCCAGATAAGATTTATGGTGATGTAGTATTTCCGCAAGGTGAATATGAAGCATATAGAATTCTCATAGGAGATGCTAAGGGAGAAAATTGGTGGTGTGTAATGTTTCCTCCTCTTTGTTTTGTTGATGGGACTAAAGAAGCTATAGATTCAAGCGAAGTTGTAAAAAGCATTGATGAAAAAGAAAAGATTAATAATAAGATTAAATTTAAATTTAAGATATTCGAAATATTATTCGGAAAATAAATTATATTAATCCTTTATTATATTTTAACTATATGATATAAATAATGAGTAGTCCTATAATGCTATAGTTAGATAGATTACATAATGATATGGAAGGAGGGAATGTAGATAAAGGGTTTAATTAAACTTTATCTATGAATTTATATGAATAAAAAAGCAATTATATCTTTGAGAAGTTTTAATGATTTGGATAAGGATGATATAATAGAAGTAGTAACTCCAGGAGAGTTTTCTGTAATTGAAGGTGGTTTTAAGGCTATATATGAAGAAACGGAATTATCTGGAATGAGTGGAACGACAACAACTTTGACTATATTAAATGATAAGTTGGTTCTGGAGAGAGAAGGAAACGTTAGTGCTAAAATGGATTTTAAAAAGGGCGAAACTTCTGTATCTTTATATAATACTCCATATGGAGTCTTGGATTTACAAATTCACACAGAGGATTTAAATGTAAATATTGATGAGAATGGCGGCAAGATAACAGCAGAATATTCTATGGAGCTTGCAGGTCAACCACCAATTATAAATAAACTTTCGGTAAATGTTAAAACTAATTAAATTGAATTATAAATTTAAATTGTGTAAAAATCTATTAGATAATAGTGTTTTACACTTTTTTTATTATTTAAGAAGATATTACCTTGTTCAATTTCAATATTAATGAATAACTTTAAAAGTTGTTGGAAATAATATAGAAAAACGATGGGGGAATGTATTATGAATTGTGATGATAAACTTGATAAAGTTACTATAGTTATGAATGTATTAGCTTCTTATTTAGGCATTGAAGTAAAGGAAATAAATGAAATTTTAAAAAAGAAAGAAAATAAATATGTTTTTTTATTGCTATTAAAAAATTATAAATGCCTTCAAAAGGATAAGGTTAAAGAAATATTAAATATAATTAATGATAAAAGTATTAAATATAATATGGATAAAGCAGAAGAAAAGTTTCTAATTAACAAAGAGTTTAGAGAAATGTATTGTGAAATTGAAGATGATATAAATAAGATTATTTAAAAATGATAAAAAAAGCTAGATTTTTATACTATTTTATGATATTATAACACTTATTGAATTTAGGCATTATAAACCCATCATAAATAGTGAGGTAATTATGATTATAACAAATAGGGGGATTAGTGTCAAGAAAATAAATAAAGTTTATTTTTTTGGAGGAATATTATGAAAACTAAGTATGTATTTGTAACAGGAGGAGTTGTATCTTCTTTAGGTAAAGGAATAACGGCAGCATCTTTAGGAAGATTATTAAAGAATAGAGGATTAAAGGTTTCCATACAAAAGTTTGATCCATATTTAAATGTAGACCCAGGTACTATGAGCCCATACCAGCATGGAGAAGTTTTTGTTACTGATGATGGAGCAGAAACAGATTTAGATTTAGGACATTATGAAAGATTTATAGATGAAAATTTAAGTCAAAATAATAATGTTACTACAGGTAGAATTTACTGGTCTGTAATATCTAAAGAAAGAAGAGGAGAATACTTAGGTGGAACGGTTCAAGTTATTCCTCATATTACTAATGCCATTAAAGAAAGAGTGTACAGAGTATCAAAGGAAAAAGAGGTAGATGTAGTAATAACTGAAATTGGTGGAACTGTAGGAGATATTGAATCTCAACCATTTTTAGAAGCAATTAGACAAATAAAATATGAAGTTGGAAGAGAAAATGTATGCTTTATTCATGTTACATTAGTTCCGTACTTAGGAAAGGCTGGAGAACTTAAAACTAAACCAACACAACATTCTGTAAAAGAATTAAGAAGTATTGGTATTCAACCTGATATAATAGTTTGTAGATCTCAAAAGGAATTATCAGATGATTTAAAAGCAAAGATAGGATTATTCTGTAATTTAGAAGCAAAATGCGTTATTCAAAATCTAGATGCAGAACATTTATATGAAGTACCTCTTATGTTACATAAAGAAGGCCTAGATAGATTAGTTTGTGAAAAACTAGAGCTTGGTTGTAGAGATATAGATAATACTGAATGGATAGAAATGGTTAAAAAGGTTAAAAACTTAAAGGAAAATGTTAAAATCGCATTAGTAGGTAAATATGTTGAATTACATGATGCATATATTTCTATAGTAGAAGCCTTAAATCATGGAGGATTAGCTAATGACTCCAACATAGAAATTAAATGGATTAATGCAGAAGATGTTACTGAAGAAAATAGTGATGAACTATTATCAGATTGTCAAGGTATATTAGTTCCAGGTGGATTTGGAGACAGAGGAATTGAAGGTAAAATTGAAGCTATAAGATACGCTAGAGTAAATAAGAAGCCATTCCTTGGTATTTGTCTTGGAATGCAATGTTCAGTAATTGAATTTGCAAGAAATGTATTAGGTTATGAAGGTGCTAACAGTGCTGAAATTGATAAGGATACAAAATATCCAGTTATAGATATAATGCCAGATCAAAAGGATATTGAAGATTTAGGTGGAACTATGAGATTAGGACTTTATCCTTGTAAGTTAGATGAAAACAGTACAGCTTATGATGTTTATGAAGAAAACCTGATTTATGAAAGACATAGACATAGATATGAGTTTAATAACGAATATAGAAAAGCTATTACAGATGCTGGAATGAGCATTACAGGGGCTAGTCCAGATGGAAGATTAGTAGAAATAGTTGAAGTAAAAGATCATCCATGGTATGTTTCTGTTCAATTCCATCCAGAATTAAAATCTAGACCAAATAGACCACATCCTTTATTTGTAGGATTAATAAATGCAGCTTTACAAGAAAAATAAATATTTTGATGTATATAAATTTAAGAAGCGATTAAGTCGCTTCTTTTTTTATTATTTAAAAATAATAAAAAGATGATATTAAATAATAGACTAAGTATATTAACTTTAGTAAAATGTTACTATATTTATATTAATAAAGAGGAATTAACTATGAAAATAAAAAGTATAACAACCAAACTTTGTTTGCTTCTAACAACTTTTATAATTACTATATCAATAGTAATTGGAGGATGGTCAATAAAAGATACTAACAAAGTGGTACAAGCTGAGATGGGAAGACTTAACAGTGAAATATTAGATGAAGTTGCAGATAATATTTCTATTTTTCTATCTGATATAGAGGATATAGGCAATAATATTGTGGAGGATAATAAATTAAATAGTGCTTTGACTATTTCCAAGGAAGATGTAATAAATAGAACAGAAGAAACTATTAATTTAGAAAATTATATTGAAGTTCTTCTAAATGAGCAAGTATGGAAATATGGAAAGTATATGAAACCGGATCTTTATATAGTTTCTGAAAACGATTTTAATTCTAGTACTTATTCTAAAAACAAATATACTATGGAATCTATAAAAAATGAAAGTTGGTATAATGAAATAGTAAAGGCTAATGGGAAAACTGTTTTATTAAGTACCTTTGAAGATGAAAATGGAATTGGTCCCTTTAAATCTATTTTTAGAATGGGAAGATCTATTAATAATTTAATTACTGGAGAAACCTTAGGCGTACTTATAATGGATATAAGTGAAAAAATGTTATTTGATAGGTATAATAAAATAATTAAAGACGGTAGAAATGTTTATATAACTGATTTAAAAGGAAGTGTAATTTCAAGTAAAGATAAAAGATTAATAGGTAAAAATTATTTTAGTGATATACAAAAAGAAGAATATATGGATGAACATGAATGGTATTCAGTAATTAGAAGAGAAAATAATAATTATATAAAAATGGAGTCCACTTTGGATAAGTATGGGTGGTCCATAATAGAGGAAATACCATCAAATGTAATAAAACAGCCTATAAAACAAATTACAGAAAAATTTATATTAACTTTAATACTTGTTATAATAGTTTCATTTATAATAATATACAAGCTTTCAGTTTGGATTACTAAGCCGGTAATTAATATGAAAAATATTATGAAAGAAGTAATGAATGGAAATTTAAATTTAAAAGTAGAAGTTGATAGAAATGATGAAATAGGAAATTTGGAAGAATCCTTTAATAATATGATTAAATGGTTAGAAGAATCCATAGAAGAAATAAAAGAACAAGAGAAACAAAAACGTATAGCTGAACTAAGCTTTTTACAAGCTCAAATAAATCCTCATTTTCTATACAATACCCTTAGTGGAGTGAGATTTTTAGTATCTATGAATAAAAATGAGGAAGCAGAAGAAATGCTATTTAAGTTTACTAAACTTTTAAGAAATATATTACCAAAGGCAAGTGAGCTTATTACTTTACAAGAAGAAATAGAAATTATAATAGCATATATAGAACTACAGAAAATAAGATATCCAAATTTATTTACTGTAGATATATCTATAGAAGAAAGTATAAAGAACATTAAAGTTCCAGCATTAATATTGCAACCAGTAGTAGAAAATGCAATCTTTTATAGCATTGATAATGAAGGAAAGAAAGGTGAAATTAGTATAATATCTTATAGTAAGAAAGAAAAGATAATTATTGATGTTAAAGATAATGGAAAGGGTATGAGCGATAGGCAAATAAATAATGTTTTTAATAATAAGGAGGCAATTAATAGGGTTGGATTAATTAATGTACATGAAAGAATACAATTAAATTACGGAAAAGACTATGGAATAGAAATAATAAGCGAAGAGGGAAAAGGAACAAATGTTAAGTACATTTTACCTAAAAAGGAGGAAATTAGATGAAAATTTTAGTGGTTGAAGATGAGTCTCCTATAAGAGAATGGTTAAGTTATACAATAAAAAATGTTTCAGATGATTTTGAGTTAATAGGAAGTGCTAATAATGGTAAAGAAGCTTATAACCTATCCTTAAAATTTAGGCCTGATGTAATTATAACAGATATAAAAATGCCTATTATGGATGGGTTAGAACTTTCGAAAAAAATAAAAGATATAATGCCAGATGTATTTATAGTAATATTAACTAATTTTGCTGAATTTAATTATGCGAAAGAAGCAATTAGTTTTGGTGCCTATGAATATTTAATAAAGTCTGAAATTAGACCTAAGGAAATAAAAGAACTATTATTTAGGATAGATGAAAAGATAAAAGAAAAAGAAATTGATAGTGATGTACATATAGTTAATAAAAAAGATAATAAAAAGAAATATTCTAAAACTATAGAAAAATCTATTAAATATATAGAAGAAAACTATAGTAACCATATTTCTTTAATAGATGTTGCCAAGCATATTTATTTATCCCATGAGTATTTTTCAAGATTATTTAAAGAAGAAGTTGGAGAAAACTTTAGTACTTATTTAACTTTATATAGAATGAATAAAGCTAAAGAATTAATAAAGGGAACAGATATGAAAATATCACAAATAGCTATGGAAGTGGGATATGCTAATCCAGGTTATTTTTCTAAAAATTATAAGAAGTACATGGGAACATCTCCAGAGGATGATAGAATGTAAAATTAAATGTAAATATCAAGAAATTATATGAAAAGTCAATATTTTATCATTAAAGAAGTAAATAATTACATTTGTTATCAATTTTATTTATATAAAGGAATAATTAATTTATGTATAATAAAAACAAGCAGTTTAATTTGTTTTTATTGAAAAGGAGAATAAATGAAAAAGACAAGCTATATGATATTAATAGCTTCAGTATTTTTAATATTATTTTCTGTAGTATCAATAAATTTTATTAATAATAAAAAGCTTGAAAATCAATCTAAAAGGCCTATAAAAATAGCAGTTGTTTTCACTGGAAGTGGATTGGGTGATAAATCATTTAATGATTTGATTTATGATGGATTATTAAGGGCACAAGAAGAACTTAATATAGAGTTTGATTATGCAGAACCAATTCAACCTGAAAAATATAAAGAGAGTATTTTAGAATTTGCAAAAACTATGGATTATCAATTGATTATTGCAGTAGGGCCTGAACAAGAACATGATGTGAAAGCGGTTTCAAATGAATATCCTAATCAAAAATTTACATTAATAGATTCTAAATTAGACATGAAGAATATTAGTTCCATTTATACTAGATGGGAAGAACAAGCCTTTTTAAATGGAGTAATTGCTGGATTATTAAGTAAAATGGAATATGAGAAAACAGGGAATATAAATAAAGCTGGAGTTGTACTAGGAATGGAAGTCCCCCATCTTAGAGAAGGTGCTATTGGATTTGAAGCTGGATATAAATATATATTTCCAGAAGGGGAAGTTATAACTGCAGTAGTAAATGATTTCAGAAACCCATTAAAAGCTAAAGAGATAACACTTTTAATGTACAGTAAAGGAGCTAAATATATTCAACATTTAGCAGGAGCCTCTGGACTTGGTGTGTTTGCTGCAGCAAAGGAATCAGAAGCCTATGCTTTTGGAGTGGATGAAAATCAAAATTTCTTTGACCCAAGTATTATAATAGCCACTTCTACTAGATATATGAATGAAATAGTTTTTAATGAAATTAAATACATTAAAGATAATAGCTGGAATGACGGAGTTCATTATTCAGGGCTAAAGGAAGGGATTATTGATATTACAAGAGAAGGATCAGAAGTCGAATTAGATCCAAGCATAATGAAAATTGTTAATGATATAAAATATAAAATTGTTGAAGAAAAATTATTTATACCAAAAACAAAGGAAGAACTTAATATTTGGACTAATGAAAATAAATATATTATTAAATAATGGAGGGGTTGCTATGAGAGCTTACGACATAATAGCTAAAAAAAGAGATTGTAAAGAATTAAGTAAAGAGGAAATAGAATTTTTTATCGGTGGATATACTAAAGGGGAGATAACTGATTATCAAGCATCATCTCTTCTTATGGCTATATACATAAATGGATTAAATGATGAAGAAACTGTTAATCTTACAATGGCAATGATTAAATCAGGAGATGTTGTTGATTTAAGTGAAATTAATGGTATAAAAGCAGATAAACATAGTACAGGTGGTGTGGGTGATAAAACATCATTAATATTAGTTCCTATGGTAGCAGCTGCTGGACTAAAAGTTGCTAAATTATCAGGAAGAGGTTTGGGACATACTGGTGGAACCTTAGATAAATTAGAATCAATTCCAAATTTCAATATAAATGTTGATAAGAAAAATTTTATAGATTTTGTGAATAAGTCAGGATTAGTTATAGCTGGACAAACTCAAAATATAGTCCCTGCTGATAAGAAGTTATATGCACTAAGAGATGTTACAGCTACAATTGATAGTATTCCTTTAATAGCAGCAAGTATTATGAGTAAAAAAATTGCATCTGGTTCAGATGCTATATTGCTAGATGTTAAATATGGTGATGGAGCATTTATGAAAACAAAGGAAGATGCAGAGAAATTAGCAAATGCTATGGTTTCTATAGGAAAGGGATTAAATAGAAATACATCTGCTGCAATTACTTTAAATGGAGAACCTCTTGGATATGCAATTGGAAATGCTTTAGAAATTCAAGAAGTAATTGAAGTATTAAGTAATAGAGGCCCTAAGGATTTAAGAGAATTATGTCTAAGATTAGGAGCACAAATGCTTAAGATAGGTGAAATAGAATCTGATATTACAAGGGGAAGAGAAATTCTTGAAGAAGTTCTTGCAAATGGAAAGGCATTAGATAAATTAAAAGAATTAGTTGTAAATCAAGGTGGAGATGTATCTGTAATAGAAGATACAAGTTTATTTACTATTGCTGATATAAAACATGATGTAAAGTCTTTAGATGAAGGATATGTATATGAGCTAGATGCAGAAAAAGTAGGAATAGCATCATTAATAGCAGGAGCAGGAAGAGAAACTAAGGATGATACTATAGACTACGGTGCAGGAATAATACTTAAGAAAAAAATGGGAGATTATATTAATAAAGGAGATATAATTGCAACTATTTATACTAGTGATAAAAATAAATTAAGTGAATCAGAAAATATGCTTTTATCAGCTTATGTATTAAAAGAGGAGAAACCAAGAATAGAAGAGATAATATATAAAATTATAGAATAGATGTTAAATGTGTTATTTTAATAATAGCTTTAAGTATATTAGGATAAAATTAGATAAAATCATTTAAGATTACTCAATTAAAAACAAGATGTCTAATATTAAAAAGTGTATTATAAAGAATCAATTAATCAAAAAATATACCAGAATTTTAACAATATTTCAAAAATATCAAATATTTATTGGGATATTTATTAAAAATTATATTATTTAAAAGTTTACTCTAGTATAATTAAATTAAATAGATATATAATTATCCTTGGAGGATAAATTTGTTAATTTATATAAGTGGAACATGAGGAGAAATAACATGGCAGTAACTATAGATGACATAGCTAAAAAAGCAGGTGTATCATCTACAACTATATCTAGAGTATTAAATAATTCTTCCTATGTTAAGGAAGAAACAAGAGAAAAGGTATTAAAGATTATAGCAGAAATGAATTATGTTCCAAGTGCAATAGCAAGAAGCTTGTCAAAAAGAGAGACAAGCACTATTGGAATAGTAGTTCCTGATATAACCAACTCTTATTTTGGGGAAATAATTAAGGGAATCAGTAGAATTGCAGAAGAAGTTGATTTGAACATAATATTATTTAATACTAACAATAATATAAAAAGTGAATTGAAAGCTTTAGAAGAAATTAAAAAGCATAGACTAAAAGGCGTTATTATGACTCCGGGTTTTGGTGATACAAAATTTAGAGATGAATTTATAGAAGCCATTAGAAGTGTAAACATTCCAATAGTTTTAGTTTCAGCTGATTTAAACTATATAACTTTAAGCGGAGTATTTGTAGATGATGTAGAGGGTGGATATTTAGCTACAAAGGCTTTAATAGAAAATGGTCATAGTAAAGTAGGAATAATAACAGGTATAATGAGTTCAAGCTCAGCATTAAACAGATTAACAGGATATAAAAGAGCATTAGAAGAAAATAATATTTCAATAGATTATAGTTATATAAAAGAAGGAAAGTTTAAATTAGAAGAAGCGTATAGGTTAACAAAAGACTTTTTAGAAATGGCAGACTCTCCAACGGCTATTATAGCATGTAGTAACAGAATGACATTAGGTGCGATTAAGGCATTAATGGAGCAGAAGATAAAAATTCCTAATGATATTGCATTAATAGGATTTAATAGAATTGAGCTTATGGATATAGTAGGAATTAATATATCTTATATAGAAGATTCCCCTATGGAACTTGGAGAAGCCTCAATAAATTTACTTTTAAACATTTTTAAATCTAAAGATGGAAACTACGAAATAAAAAGAATTAATATTCCACCTAAGCTAATTTTGAGAGGATCAGAAATCAAGTTTATAGAGAGTAAGATATAGAAGTAAGACAAAATTAAAAACTGATGCATTTCTTTGTAATGCAAAGATTGCTATATATTATTTTATGGAGGGATTATATATGAAAAAGAAGTTAATAGCACTAACACTTTCAGCTCTTATGGTAACAGGCTTAATTGGCTGTGGAAGTAATGAAGAAGGAACGACAGATACTAACAAGAATAAAGACTTTAAAGTAGGTATGGTTACTGACGCAGGAACTATAGACGATAAGTCATTCAACCAAGGAACTTGGGAAGGTATATTAAAGGCTAAGGAAGAGTTAGGTGTAGATACTAACTATATTAAACCAGCAGGAACTACAGAAGCTGATTACATGAAAGAAATAGGAAATTTATTTGATACAGGATATAAATTCATAGTAACTCCTGGATTCAAATTTGAAACTGCAATCTTTGCTGCACAAGATAAATATCCAGATGCTAAATTCGTTATTATTGATGGTGCACCAAACAATGGTAAACAAGGCGCTGAAAGAGAAGAAAAAGTTGGCGAAAATTCAGTTGCTGTTTTCTTTGCAGAACAAGAAGCTGGCTTCGTAGCAGGTGTTGCAGCAGCTCTTGAATTAAAAGAAGGAGAACTAGGCTTTATAGGAGGTATGGAAATACCAGCAGTTCAAAAGTTTAACTGGGGATTCCAACAAGGTGTTAAATATGCAAATGACAACTTAGGAACTAAGATGGGTCTTAAAGCAGAAAATGTAGTTTATCAAGGATCATTTGATAACGTAGCAGCAGGACAACAATTAGCAGCTACTATGTATGACAATGGAGTAAAAGCTATATTTACAGCAGCTGGTGGAGTTGGTGTTGGAGCTATTAATGAAGCTAAAGCAAGAGCTACTGCTAATAAAGAAGCTTGGATAATTGGTGTTGACGTTGACCAATATGCAGAAGGTGTATATGATGGAGAAAAATCAATAATTTTAACTTCTGCAATGAAGAAAATTGATACAGCAACATTTGATATAATCAAAGATGAATTAGATGGAAAATTCCCAGGTGGACAAACTTTAACTTTTGATGCAAAAACAGGTGGAGTAGGTATACCAGAAAACAATCCAAACCTTTCTAAGGAAACTCAAGATAAGGTAGCAGAAGTGTTTAATGATATTAAAGATGGAAAAATAACAATATCTGATAAACAAGGGGATTTAATTAAGTAATTTATTTAAAATTTATCGCAGTATTTAAAAAATAAATATATTTTTAATTTTTAAATATCTGCGATATTTTCATATATTTATAAAAGTAGAAAGCGGTGAATTGTATGGAATATGTAGTAGAAATGCTTAATATCCGAAAGGAATTTCCAGGGATTGTAGCTAATGATAATATTACATTGCAGCTTAAAAAAGGAGAAATCCATGCTCTTTT
>NZ_JABUTB010000030.1:0-34919 GCF_021443865.1 Clostridium sp. | reverse complement strand
ATAATTGAACAAGTTTTTCCATATGCAATTTCTTATACTATACCATTATTAATAACAGCTTTAGGAGCACTTTACTGTGAAAGAAGTGGAGTTGTTAATATAGGTTTAGATGGACTTATGATAATCGGCTCTTTTGCTGGAGCACTTACAGTATCTAAGTTACAAGCAAGTGGAGTGCCAGGAGCTTTATGGATTGGTTTATTAGTGGCTGTAATAGTAGGAGTATTATTCTCATTACTTCATGCCTTTGCAAGTATTAATTTAAATGCAGATCAAGTTATAAGTGGTACTGCTATAAATATGATGGCAGGAGCATTAACAATATATTTAGCAAGAAATATTACAGGAAGTGGTAATATAAGAGTATCTAATGGATTTATTCCAAGAGATATTCCAGTGCTTTCAGAGATACCTGTAATTGGACCTCTTTTCTTTACCAAGACATATGCCACTACATGGTTAGTATTAATAATATTATTAGTTAGTGCATTCTTACTATATAAAACTAGTTTTGGTTTAAGATTAAGAGCTTGTGGAGAGCATCCTCAAGCAGCACAAGCAGCTGGAGTAAGCGTATTTAAGATGAGATATATAGGTGTTATGATTTCTGGAGGAATGTCAGCTTTAGGTGGAGCTATAATTCTTTTAACATATTCAGGAGAATTTAATGGTAATGTTGCAGGGCTTGGATTCCTTGCATTAGCAGCATTAATATTTGGACAATGGAAACCACTTGGAATACTAGGAGCAACTTTCTTCTTTGGATTTGCTTCAACTATTGCAAATGTGTCACAAGTAATACCATCACTAGCACAAATACCAGGAGTTATATTGAAGATATTCCCATATATAGTAACTTTAATTGCTTTAGTAATATTCTCAAAATCATCACAAGCTCCAAAGGCTTCTGGTGAACCATTTGATGCTGGAAAGAGATAGGAATAGGTAAGAAGTAAAAACTAATAAGTAAAAGGTAAGAGATAGTAATTAAGAGATAGATATAATATTATGTCTATCTCTTTTTTTATTTTAAGTTAGAATAATAATGGTAAATTATAGACTAAGTTAGTATAATAAATATATTAGCAATAAGTAAAAATAAAAAATTTAAGGGGGAAACAAAATGAAAAAAGTCAGAATTGCTTTAATGGGGCTAGGCAATGTTGGACGTGGTGTTTGGATGATTTTAAATTCAAACAAAGAAGAAATTATGAAAAGGTCAGGCTATGAAGTAGAGGTAGCGAAAATATTAGTTAAAGATATAAATAAGAACAGAGGCTTTGAAGTTCCTAAAAATCTTTTAACTACCAATATTAATGATATTATTGAAGATGATTCAATTAAGATTGTAGCAGAAGTTATGGGTGGTATTGAACCAGCAAGAGAATATATGTTATTAGCTATGAATAGAAAAAAACACATAATTACTGCAAATAAAATGTTACTTGCCACAGGTGGAGATGAACTTTTTGAAAAAGCTGATAAAGAAGGTGTAATGTTTAATTATGAAGCAAGTGTAGCTGGAGGTATTCCTATAATTAAAGGCATAAATGAAAGCTTAACAGCTAATAAAGTAGAAAGATTATATGGAATAGTTAATGGTACTACAAATTATATTTTAACTAAAATGGATTATGATAATTTAGATTTTAATAGAGCGTTAAAAGAGGCTCAAGAAAAGGGATATGCTGAAGCAGATCCTACATCAGATATAGAAGGTTATGATTCACAATATAAATTAGCAATATTATCTTCTTTAGCCTTTGGAACTAAAATTAAAGTGGAAGATGTTTATAGGGAAGGTATTACTAATATTGAAGCTATAGATATAGAATATGCAAAGGAATTTAAGAAAGTAATAAAATTATTAGCTATAGTTAAAGACAATGAAGGAGCACTAGAACTTAGAGTTCATCCAACTATGATACCAGAAAATCATCCATTAGCTAATGTTAATGATTCTTTTAATGCAGTATTAATTCGTGGAAATGCTGTTGGTGATTTAATGTTCTATGGTAGAGGTGCAGGTGATTTACCAACTGGAAGTGCTGTAGTTTCTGATTTAGTAGATATATTAAGAAGTAATATTGATATAGATAATATAAATCCAGTAGTTAAAAATAATTTATGGGAAAAAGAAATTAAAGATATAGATGAAATAAATAGTAAATATTATATTAGATTATCTGTGGAAGATAGAACAGGAGTGTTAGGTGAAATTACTTCTGTTTTTGGAAATGAAAATGTAAGTTTAAGATCTGTAATACAAAAGGGTGCTGATTCAGTAAATGAAAATAGGGTAACACTTGTTTTGGTTACACATGATTGTAAGGAAGGAAATCTTAGAAATGCTATAAATAGTGTTTGTAAGTTAGAAGCTGTATATAAACTAAATAGTTTAATTAGGATTGAAGACTTTAATTAAATAATAAAGTTAGCTGTATTAATATTATACTACTATGTTAGTATTTCATATTAATACAGCTTTTTTGTAATTAAGCATTATAAATGAAATAGAGATTCATTTTTAATTATTAACAATTATTGTTGAGTATATTATAATAAAGTACTATAATAGTAAAAAACAATAGGAGAGAAATAAAATGAGTATTAAATCAATAAATAGTAGTCAAGCTGAGAAGCTTATTAAAAATATAGAGGATTTAGTAATTTTAGATGTTAGAAGACATAGTGAGTTTAAAGAATCTAGAATCGTGAATTCAATAAATATACCAGTAGAAGAAATTGAATGGGAATTAGATGAACTTCAGGACTTTAAAGATAAGCCTATTTTAGTGTATTGTAAAATAGGAGTAAGAAGTAGTATTGCTTGTAATTTTCTTGAAACAGAAGGCTTTAATAATCTATATAATTTAAGAGGTGGGATACTAGATTTTAATGGAGAAATTGAATAGATAATAGTTTTACATAGTAGTTTTACATAATAACTTGCATAAAATACAAACTATAGGTTAAAATAAAGATGTAAAATGTTTGACAGGTCTAAAAAAACATGTTAAAATAACATAGTGTTAAGTAGAAACAGCCGTTTCTCACCTTACGGCATAGCTTAGTGGGGTAATAGTTTTGTAATAATTACTAGTTATATAACTAGGTTTTTATACGTACTAGAGGGCGGCATAATATGTCCTCTATTTTTTGTGTGTTTTTAGATAATATTTTTGGAGGTGACTTGATATAAGTAAGGATTTTACTTGTAATGAAGCTATAAGAGTTAAAGAGGTTAGATTAATTGATGCAGATGGTGCACAATTAGGAGTTGTTCCTACAAAGGACGCTCAAAAGATTGCAGAAGAGAAGGAATTAGATTTAGTAATGATTTCTCCAAATGCTAATCCACCAGTATGTAAAGTGATGGATTTAGGAAAATATATATATGAGCAATCAAAGAAAGAAAAAGAAGCAAAGAAAAAGCAAAAGGTTACTACACTTAAAGAAATTAGATGTAGCTTAACTATTGAAGAAAATGATATTGCAATTAAAGCAAAAAATGCTAGAAAGTTTTTATTAGACGGGGATAAAGTTAAAATCACTGTTAGATTTAAAGGAAGAGAAGCACAATTAGGACATATAGGACAGAAAATTTTAGAAAATTTTGTTTCGAAGTTAGAAGATGTTTGTGTAGTTGAAAAACCAGCAAAACATGAAGGCAGAAATATGACAATGGTTTTAGGCCCTAAAAAAGCATAACTTGAGAGGAGATTAGTATAATGCCAAAAATGAAAACCCACAGAGGTGCAGCAAAGAGATTCAAGAAAACTGGAACTGGAAAATTAAAAAGAGCTAAGGCTTTTAAGAGTCATATATTAACAAAGAAAAGTGCAAAGAGAAAGAGAAACTTAAGAAAAGCAGCTTATGTTTCAACTACTCAAGAAAAAGCAATGAAGAAATTATTACCATACCTATAATATAGAGGTTTTTAGGAGGATTAAACATGGCTAGAGTTAAGAGAGCAACAAACGCTCGTAAGAATCATAAAAAAGTATTAAAGCTTGCAAAAGGTTACTACGGTGGAAAGAGCAGATTATTTAAAACTGCTAATGAATCAGTAATCAGAGCTTTAAGAAATGCTTATGTTGGAAGAAGATTAAAGAAGAGAGATTTTAGAAGACTTTGGATAGCTAGAATCAATGCAGCTACAAGAATGAACGGACTTTCATATTCAAAATTTATCAATGGAATCAAATTAGCTGGAATTGACATGAACAGAAAAATGTTATCTGAAATTGCTATAAATGATCCAAAAGCATTTGCTGACTTAGTAGAATTAGCTAAAAATTCTTTAAAGTAGCATGTAAATAAGCCTACAGGTAGAAAAGTCTACACTGTAGGCTTATTTGCTTTTACAAAATTTTATTAAAGTAAAATTAATACAAAGTTTACAAAGACAACTAGAACAAAAGATGTATAATTATAATATAATAAATGATAATTGACAGTGGTATAAAAAGAGGGGAGTTATATGAGGATAGGCTTGGTTTTATCTGGAGGGGGAGGAAAAGGCGCTTATGAACTTGGTGTTTGGAAGGCCTTAAAGGAGCTAAAGATAGATAAATATATTGAGGTGTTTTCTGGAACATCAATAGGTGCATTTAATGCAATTTTATTTGCGCAAAACAGCATAGAAAAAGCAGAAGCATTATGGGAAGAGGTAACAATGGATAAAATTATTCCAATAAGTAAATTTGAGTTGTTTAAAAAAGGAATAGGTTTATTCATTGGAGCAAAAAATATAAATTTTGCTAAAAAATACTTAAGTCAAAAAATATATGAAGGTGCAGTATCTAAAGATGGAGCTAAAGAAATAATAGATAAATATTTAGATATAGAAGCTGTTAAGGAAAATAATAAGATATGCTATGCTGCTTGTACAGAGCTACCGGATTTTAATGTTAAATATTTTAGAGTAAATGATTATGATGAAGAATTAGGAAAAGAAATGATACTTGCATCAGCATCATTACCATTGATATATGAAGCTACTAAAATTATGGGAGGTAAATATATAGATGGAGGAATTGCTGATAATACACCAATTCAACCTGTATATGAAGAAGGCTGTGACATAATTATAGTAGTATTACTTTCAAAAGAAGCAAGAATAGATAGATCATTATATCCTAATGCTTTTATTGTAGAGATTTATCCTAGAAATTTAAATGAAAGTATTATTAATGGGACTTTAAATTTAGATGAAGAAGCTAAGAAAAATAGGATAAAAGAAGGCTATGAGGATACTATGAGAAACATAGAACCTATTTTAAAAATTGCTGAATATAAGATTATCTTAGAAGAAGAAGAAAAGTTTCCAAGACTATTTAACACATATAAATATTTAAGGACTTTATTAAGTAAAAATGAGAATAAAGAAAATTAAAGAATTAATTAATTAATTAATTAATTCTTTAATTCTTTAATTAAAATGAGCTGTCTCACAACAGCTCATTTTAAATTGTTCTATACTTATGAGTTAAACCTTCATATACAAATTCTTTATCGTCAATACTAAGCAAATCACTAGGTTTAATTAAGCTAGGAATTTTATCAGAATCATAAATTTCGCTTTTAATTAATAGGTGTGAAATAAATTCTGAACAAAAATATCTATTATTTCTTTTAATTGGTCTATTAATAACTACACCTATTAAGCCAAGAAGGCTATATCTATATTTATCTTGATCTTGTAAAAATAGCTCAAGCTCATTTCTTAATAAAATGTATTGTTTATTAGTAACTTCTATTTTATATATAACACATTGGCTATTTTGAAACTTCTTATATACCCCATCTCTTAAGTTTTCTTCTACTAATCCACCTATAAACGGATTACTAGGAAATATCCTTCCAAATGAATACATTTTTTCGAAAGTATTATCAAAACTTAAGGAAACATGTACATATTTATCTTTTGTATAATAATTAATACATCTTGATAGTACTGTTCCAGTGTTGGAAAATACTAAATAAATATTTTTCTTACTCATGCTTTAAATCATCCCCCGATATATAGTTAAAGATAAATATATAAGAATTATATAATATAATTCTTAATATATCCTTAAGAAAGTTTGAAATTATTTAAAATTATTACATAAATATGTTAATAAAAAGTTAATTAGTAGTTTAAGATAATAAAATCAATGCTTTTAACTAAAAATAGATATAAATAAATAAAAAATGTTATAATTTATTAAGGACAATTATAGTAATGATAAATAAGAGGTGAGGATTTGAATAAAAATGCAATGCAAAGAGACTTTAAAAAACTGAAATCTCAAATTAATCATATTGAAGAAATAGCACATAATTCAAAAGTAGGTTCATTAATAGAGCAGGAATCTTCTCTTAGAAAGAAAATAAGACAGCTTATTGATATGGAAAATCAGGGCTTTAAGGATTATAAAGATGTTAGAGAAAGGTACGAAGAATTATTAGAATATATTTCTAAAAGATTATTAGATGACTATAATAAAAAGCATGATTCTGATTTTGATTTTTATCAAGTTATAAGAGGTAATTATAATAGTTTTATTAATTCAGGATTTATGACAGTATTAACTAAACAACATATACCTAAAATAATATCTAAGGAATTTGAAGAAAACTTCCCTGAAAATCCTAAGGATGAATATAAATTAGCAAGAAATATAGAAAGAAAAGTATTTATTCATCTTGGAGAAACTAACACAGGAAAAACATATACAGCTATGGAAAGGCTTAAAGAAGCTAAGAATGGTGTATATTTATCTCCTTTAAGAATATTAGCTTTAGAAAATTATGAAAAGCTAAACAATAGTAATATAATATGTAATCTTTTAACTGGAGAAGAGGAAATATTAAAAGAAGGTGCTACTCATACTTCTTGTACTATTGAAAAAGTAGATTTAAAGAAAGAATATGATATAGCAATTATTGATGAAATACAAATGATAAGTGACTCACAAAGAGGAGCTGCTTGGACTAGAGCCTTGCTTGGACTTAGATGTAAAGAAATTCATATATGTGGTGCATTAAATGCTAAAAAAATAGTAGAAGAAATATTAGAGGATTGCAGGGATGAATATGAATTTAAAGAGTATAAGAGAAGCATTCCTTTAGAGGTAGAAGATAAGAATTTTTCTTATGATAATGCAGAAGAGGGAGATGCTATAGTTGTATTTTCTAAGAAAAAAGTATTACAAATAGCACAACAATATTCAGAAAAAGGAATAAGGACTAGTATTATATATGGAGACCTGCCACCTGAAGTAAGAAGAAAACAATATGATATGTTTATTAATAAAGATAATAAAATACTAGTAACTACCGATGCTATAGGAATGGGAGTAAATTTACCTATAAAACGTATAATTTTCTTAGATACTCAAAAGTTTGATGGAGAAGAAATAAGAAGTTTAACATCACAGGAAGTGAAGCAAGTAGCTGGTAGAGCTGGAAGAAAAGGAATTTATGAAATAGGCTATGTAGCAACAGTTCGTGATAATCAAAAGTTTATTAAAGAAAAATTAGAAGAAGAAGATACTATAATAAGAAAAGCTGTTTTAGGACCATCAGAAGCAATATTAAACATTAAGAGTTTACCTTTAAATGAAAAATTAGCTTTATGGTCTACTAGGGAAGAGGCTATAGATTATTATAGAAAAATGGATATAAATGAGTATTTAATAATTTTAGATAGAATAAAGAAATATAAATTAAAAGAGGAAACTCAATGGGATTTATTAAAGATACCTTTTGATATTTCTAAAGATGAACTTATGGAGACCTTCTTAGGCTATGTAGAGGAATTATTTGTTTTGAAGAATAAGGTAATAAGTAAACCACAATGCTTTAAGGGGAATTTAGATGAACTTGAAGTATATTATCAAAGAATTAATATGTACTATTCTTTCTGTAAATTATTTAAACTAGAATTTGATTTTAAATGGATATATGAGGAAAGAATTAAGGTAAGTGAAGATATAAATGATATATTAATTAGATTATAATTAATATGGTATAATATAGTTATTAAACCTCTGAAAGGAAGATAATATGGAATACAAATTTAATTTTGATGGGAAAGAATATACTTTAGGAGAAGATAATTTAGAATACTTTGCTAATGATGAAAATGAAGAGCTTAATGGTATAGATGAAGTAAAAGTATTAGAATTATTATCAAATAGTGATAAGGTAGATTTCCAAAAAGCTTACTACGAAACATGTTGTAGTAATTGCAAAGAAGAAAAGGAAGAAAAGAAAAAGGCCTTTGACTTCTTAGAATTTTATTTTTATGTTTATGGTAAAAATAATAATTTTGTAACTAGTAGTATAGATGATGATTATGAAGGAAAATCTTTTACTAGACTTAATAGAGAAAGAATAGTTGATAAAAGTTATATAGTAACTGTTATAGTTTGTAAACACTGTGGTACTTACTCTATAGAAATAGAAGAATTTGAACTATAATTAATATTAATGTATTAAAAATTATTTAGGGTATAAAATACATTTGAAAGGATGTGTTGTTATGCCAAAGAATACTAAAACAGAAACTCCTAAACAAAAAGGACAAAGAAGACAAAGGCTACATAAGAACCAAAATAATGTAGGCAATGATAAGAATAAACCAGAATATACAGATTTTGAAGGAAATCCAATAGAATAAATATATTTTGAGTTATAAGCTAGAGACTGTTACGACAGTCTCTTTATTTATTTTAAAGGGTTTTAATTAAGTATAATTACTAAAAATTGTTAAGAAAAAATTAAAAAGATATAAAATGGATAATAAGAAAATAAAATTATGATATATTAATTAATATAAAAATAGAGAGGTGAAGCTTTGAAAAAGAATATGGATTTGTTAATTGGATTTATAATGATCTTATATGTAATAGTAATTAATTTTACATTTGGTAGAATAACCTTTAGTGAAGCTTTTTTATTTGCAGGTATAATATTAATAATATACCACTTTATAAAAGCAAAAATTAAAAATAAAAATCTACTGAATGTATTTAAGTTTCTAGTATCAATTGGATTATTAGCATTCACTATTGTACAAATTGCTATTATTATATTCCCTAAAAGCAATACTAGTTATTCAAAGTATGTAGTTATTTTAGGTGCAGGTGTAAAAGGAGAAACGCCAAGTATAACCTTATCTCAAAGACTTGATAAAGCTATAGAATATATTAATAATGAAAATAAGGATTTAAAAATAATAGTTTCAGGCGGAAAAGGTAATGGAGAAGATATATCTGAAGCAGAAGCTATGAGAAGATACTTAATTAAAAATGGAATACAAGAAGAAATAATTATGGAAGATAAATCTAGAACAACAAAAGAAAATTTAATTTTTTCAAAGGAACTAATAGAAAAGGACTCTAATAAAAAGATAGAAGAGGTAAGAGTAAAGATAATTACTTCTGATTTTCATGCATTAAGAAGTAATTTAATTGCTTCGAAGTTAGGATATGAAGAAAGAAGTTTTTTAACAAATAGAACTTTACCTATTTTAATGCCAGTTATGTATTCAAGAGAGTTTTTTGCTATTATGAAATATTTACTCCTAAGATAAAAATATGTAATTAATTAAAGGTGATTTTAGTTTTTTGTAGAATATAGATATTGATACTGCAGGTATTATAATAATAAAACTAATATTATATCAACTTTAGGAGGGAAACATAATGGCAAAGATTGCAGAGTGCTCTGTAATTATTAAAGATGATTTCAATAATATATTTATTGTTAGGAGAAAAACAAAAAGAAATGAGCCAAAGCTATGGTATATAGTAGGAAAGAAAGTAAGAGGAAAAGAAACAGAAGAAAAGTGCGTAGCAAGAGCTATTAAAGATGATTTAAAGTCAATAATTTTTAATTTAGAAAAACTAGGTGAAACTAAGATTAATGATGAAAATAATGAAAATTGTGCTGTTTATCTTGGTCAACTAAAAGAAAAAGTAGTATATGGAAATGATATAGTTGAAGGTAAATGGGTTAGCATAAAAGAATTAGAAAATTATGACTTAGCAGAATATGAAAAAGAAAAAATTTTATTTTATGTAAATAAAGAATAAATAATATATTTCAGTAAGAATTAAATATTATGGTTATTGAATTAATTAGAGGTTGTATAAAGCAGCCTCTAATTAATTTTATTTGGTTGTGGGAATTTATCATATTTGTAGGATTGATAAAAAATTAACTATTGACATAAGGAAAAATTATACTTATGATGGAATTAGATACTAATAAATACTCATTTGTTTTGTGAATTTTATTTACACTCATTTGTATATTTATTAAAAAAATTATAATGTTTATCTGACAAAAAAGAGAAATCTGATTTGAAAGAAAATAGATACTATGTATTAATAATAAAGGATATTAATTAAACTATTTAAGTTTAATTTCTTTAGTAACTTTTATTATTAATATAAATCCTGTTTTCTTTTAGGAGACAGGATTTTTTTTGTTTTAAAATAGAAAATATTATAAATTATAGAGAGTTTTGGGGGAGAAATATGAAAATTGCTGTTATTAGTGCAATACTTGAGAAACCTAGTAAATGTAATTCTGATTTTAATGAGGTGGTATCAACTTTTAGAGGAAGCATAAAGGGAAGAATGGGGATTCCTTTAGATGATGAAACTTCTGTTATATCCATAGTTGTAGTTGGAAGCTTAAATGAGATTAATAGTTTAACAGGAAGGCTTGGAAATATAGAAGGAGTAACAGTAAAAACTGCTATAGGTAAGAAGGAAACAATGATATCCAATAACAAATAAGTAACTTGAAATTACTTAATTTATTTAGTTAATTATACATTTTCGTTTGAAGCTGGCTAATTCTAGCTTCATTAACAGTACTCTAGGAGGGATACTATGAATATAAAGAATATAATTGATAAATTATATGAAAATAATAATGCTAGTAGGGAAGAACTTATATTTTTATTAGATAATTTAACAGAAACCGATAAGGATTACTTAGTTGAAAAGGCACATGAAACTAGAATGAGAACCTATGGAAATACAGTTTATATGAGAGGACTTATAGAGTTTACTAATATATGTAAGAAAAATTGTGTTTACTGCGGAATAAGAAGAGAAAATAAAAGTGCTGATAGATATAGACTGTCACTAGAGGATATTTTAGAATGTGTTGAGATTGGTGATAGATTAGGATATAAAACCTACGTACTTCAAGGTGGAGAAGATGATTACTTTACTGATGAAAGAATGATAGAAATAATTAAGGCTATAAAAAGTAAATATCCTAATAATGCAATTACTTTATCAATAGGGGAGAGAAGCTATGAATCTTATAAAAAGATGTTTGATGCAGGAGCAGATAGATATCTTTTAAGGCATGAAACAGCTACAAAAGAGTTGTATGAGTCTCTTCATCCTGGAGCAAGTTTTGAAGAAAGAAGAAAATGCTTAAGAGATTTAAAGGAAATTGGTTATCAAGTTGGAGCAGGTTTTATGGTGGGACTACCTAATCAAAGTACTAATGATTTGGTTAATGATTTATTATTTGTAAAGGAATTTGAGCCCCATATGTGTGGAATAGGGCCATTTATACCTCATAAGGATACTCCACTAAAGGATAAAAAGGGTGGAACTGTTGAGATGACTACAACAATATTAGCAATAGTAAGACTATTACTACCAAATGTTTTATTACCTTCAACTACTGCCCTTGGAAGTATAGATCCAATAGGAAGAGAAAAAGGGATTAAAGCAGGAGGAAATGTAGTAATGCCAAATCTTTCTCCTACTAGTGTTAGAGAAAAGTATTCTTTATATGATGGGAAGATATGTACAGGTGATGAAGCAGCAGAATGTAGAAAATGCATAGAAGGAAGAATAAATAAAGCTGGATTTAGAGTTGAAATTACAAGAGGGGACAACGTAGCTTGGGCAAAAGATAAGGGCTATTACAAAGTTAATAATGGTAATATTCAACTTGAAAATATAAGATTAATATAAGGTATAGTATAGGGGTGTATTAAATGTTTATCAATCATGATTATATTGAAAGAATTTTGGAAGAAGCTAAAGGAGCTACTAGGGAAGATATTAAGTCAGTTTTAGAAAAGGCAAAGAAAAGAGATGGATTATCTTATGAAGATATAGCAATATTATTACAAGCTGAAGATAAAGAAGACATGGAAGAAATATTTAAGCTTGCAGGAGAAATTAAAGATTCTATATATGGGAAAAGAATAGTAATTTTTGCTCCTTTATATGTTAGTGATTATTGTGTAAATAATTGCGTTTATTGTGGATATAAAAGAACTAATGATTTTTCAAGAAGAAAATTAACTATGGAAGAGGTAGCAGAGGAAGTTAAGATATTAGAAAAAATGGGACATAAAAGATTAGCTCTAGAACTTGGAGAAGATCCAGTAAATGCACCAATAGATTATGTGTTAGAATGTCTAGAAACTATTTATTCAACTCAAAATGATAATGGTGAAATAAGAAGAGTTAATGTTAATATTGCTGCTACAACTGTAGAAAATTATAGAAAGCTTAAAGAAGCTAAAATAGGAACATATATATTATTCCAAGAGACATATCATAATCCAACTTATGATAAAATGCATCCAAAGTCTTTAAAGGGAGATTATAACTATCACTTAACTTCCTTTGATAGAGCCATGGAAGCAGGAATAGATGATGTTGGTGCAGGAGTATTATTTGGACTAGCAGATCCTAAATTCGAAGTTTTAGGACTTATGATGCATAATAGACATTTAGAAGAAAAATATGGAGTTGGATTCCATACTATATCAATGCCAAGATTAAAGCCTGCAGCAGGAGTAACATTACAAGAGTTCCCTAATTTAGTAGATGATGAAATGTTTAAAAAATTAGTTGCTATTATTAGAATTGCAGTTCCATTTACAGGTATAATAATGTCCACTAGAGAAACAGAAGAAATGAGAAGAGAATTATTAAAATATGGTGTATCTCAAATTAGTGCTGGGTCAAGCACTGGAGTTGGTGGCTATAAGGAAAGAGAAGAAGGCAATTATGATAGTATTCAATTTAAAACATCTGATGATAGAACACCTTTAGAAGTAATAAAATCAGTATTAGATGATGGATATATTCCAAGTTATTGTACAGCTTGTTATAGAAGAGGCAGAACTGGGGAAAGATTTATGAAGCTTGCAAAGAGTGGAGAAATTCAAAATGTTTGTGAACCAAATGCTATAACAACTCTTTTAGAATTTGCTATAGATTATGGTGATAAGGAAATATTAGAAAAAGCAGAAGCAGTAATAAATAGAGAAAAGGAAAAAATAAAGAGACAAGATATTAAAGAATTATTAGAAAAGAACTTAGGAAGGTTAAGAGCTGGAGAAAGGGATCTATATTTATAGGAGGTTTATGCTATGAATTCAACACCAAATGCCAATAGAAAACACATTGCTATTTATGGAAAAACAAATGCAGGTAAGTCATCACTAATTAATAAGCTTTTAGGTCATGAAGTATCTTTAGTATCAGAAAAGTCAGGTACTACAACAGATCCAGTTCAAAAGGCAATGGAATTAATACCAGTAGGACCAGTACTATTTATAGATACTGCAGGTTTTAAAGATGATAGCAGTCTTGGAGAAATAAGGACTAAGAGAACCTTAGACATATTAAAAAGAACTGATATTGCAATTTATATTTTTGATGCTATGGATATAGATTTAGAAGAGTTTAATAAAATAAAAAGAACTTTTAAAAAATATAATATACCTTATATAGTGGCTATTAATCAAATAGATAAATTAAAAAAAGAAGAGTTAGATTTATTAAAAGAAAGTAATAAAGATTACTTATTTATATCTTCAGTAACAGGAGAAGGCATAGAAGAATTAAAGGAAAAACTTATTAATATCTTAAAGGAAGAAGAGGATGAACTGCCAATAGTAGGAGATTTACTTCCTTATGATAGTAAGGTAATAATGGTAGTTCCAATAGATTCTGAAGCTCCAAAGGGAAGAATAATATTGCCCCAGGTTCAATGTATAAGAGATTGCTTAGATCATGGAATCAAGAGTTATGTAGTTAGGGATACTGAATTAGAATCTGCCTTAAAGGATATAAAGGATGTTGATTTAGTAATAACTGATTCACAAGCTTTTAAGGAAATAGATAAAATAGTTCCAAGTGATATAAAGTTAACTAGTTTTTCTATGCTATTTGCAAGACAAAAGGGAGATTTTGAAGAATTTATAAGGGGAGCTTTTAAAATTAAAAGCTTAAATAAAAATTCAAAAATACTTATAGCTGAAAGTTGTACTCATAATGTATCTCATGAAGATATTGGAAGAGTAAAAATACCTAAGTTGATAAATAAATTTGTTGGCGAAGAATTAAACTATGAATATAGTATTTTTCATGATTTCCCAGAGGATATAGATAAATATGATTTAATTATCCATTGTGGAGCATGCATGATTAATAGAAAAACTGTGATTAATAGAGTTAATGAATGTAAGGAAAAGAATGTGCCTATAACTAATTATGGAATAGTTTTAGCATATTTAAATGGAATATTAGAAAGAAGTTTATCTTTGTTCAATATAACAATAGATGATATAATGTAAAAGCTAAAGTTTTACTTAGGAAAAAGGGGAGTTATAATGAAAGATTTAGTTGTAGAATCAAATAGATGTTATCTTTGTAAAAATCCAAAATGTAAGGCAAATTGTCCAATAGATACTCCTATTCCAGAAATAATAGAATTATTTAAAGATGGGCAAATAGCAAAGGCAGGAGAAATATTATTTAAAAATAATCCGCTATCATTAGTTTGCTCTATAGTTTGCCCTCATGAAGATCAATGTACAGGTAATTGTATTAGAGGGATTAAGGATGAATCAGTAAGATTTTGTGATATAGAAACACATATATCAAAGTACTATTTAGAAAATGTTAGATTAGAAAAAGAGGCCGAATTAGATGAAAGAGTTGCCATAATAGGCGGAGGACCTGCTGGTATAACAATTGCCTTTATATTAGCCCAAAAAGGTTATAAGGTTACATTGTTTGACTCTCATGATAAAATTGGTGGAGTATTAAGATATGGTATTCCAGAATTTAGATTGCCAAAAAGTATTATAGATCATTATGAAGAAAGACTAATTGAATTAGGTGTTAAAATAAGACCAAATACCTTAGTTGGACCAGTACTTACATTAGATAAGCTTTTTTATGATGGATATAAAGCAATATTTATAGGAACTGGTGTATGGAACCCTAAAACCTTAGATATAAAGGGTGAAAGCTTAGGACATGTACATTATGCAATTGATTATTTAAAATCCCCTGGGGTCCATAAATTGGGAAATAGGGTTTGCGTAATAGGAGCTGGGGATGTAGCAATGGATGCAGCAAGAACAGCTAAGAGAAATGGAGCAAAGGAAGTATATATTCTATATAGAAAAGGTATGGAAAATATACCTGCAACAAAGGCTGAATTAGAGGGTGCAATTTCAGATGGCGTTAAGTTTGAATTATTTAAATCTCCTTTAGAATTAACTGATGATGGAGTAAAATACATAGAAACTGAAAATGTGACTGGTGATGATGGCAGAATAAATACTGTTGTTATAGAAGGAAAAGAAGGCTTATTTGAATGTGATTCAATAATAATTGCTGTAAGTCAATCTCCTAAAAATAATATTGTTTCAAATACTTCAGGACTTGAAACAAATAAGTGGGGATTATTATTAACTGATGAGTATGGGCATACAACTAGAGAAGGAGTTTTCGCTTCTGGTGATGTAGTTACAGGAGCTAAAACAGTAGTAAGAGCAGCATCTCATGCTAAAGTAGTAGCAGAAGAAATTGAAAAATATATTATACAAAAAAAGAACTAAATAATTAAAGATTGTAAAAAAGACCAAATGTAATAGCATTTACATTGGTCTTTTTTTACTTATATACAAAAATAGGTAAATAATATACATTTATATTTACAAGGTTATGAAAAGGTTTTAATATATTAATAAGGGTATAATCAATTTAATCTAAACGTTTATATAAGGAGGAGATAATTAAAAATATCTAGTGATAAGCATAAGATAAAAGCTATAAAAACTTATGATAGGAAATTTAAACGTTTAAAAATTTACTTTTTAATTATATGTATATAAAATAAGGATTTATATACTAATTTGAGGGGGAAAATATGAAAAAAAGATTACTTTCATTATTATTAGCTTTTACAGCAACCACTATGCTTATGGGATGTGGAGGAAAAGAAGCCAAAGTAGATGAATCAAAAGAAACAAATATTATCATTTGGCATCAATATGAGCAAGTAGTAGAAGATTCTATAAAAAACTCTTTTAAGGACTTTACTAGTGAGAATCCAAATATAACACTTACCTTTGTAAAGCAAAATGATTTAGGTCAAAAATTAACTTTAATAGGTCAATCAGAAAAAGATGCTCCAGATGTTATTTTAGGCCCAAATGATTGGATTGGTAAATTTGCAACTATGGATATTATAAATCCGGTATCAGATTATATAGAAAAAAGTTCATTAGATAATCATAATAAAGTGACAGTTGAAGCTGCAACATATAATGACAAACTATATGGAATTCCAATGACTTATGAATGTTTAGCTTTTATGTATAATAAAAAATTATTAACTGAAGTTCCAAAGAATACAGATGATTTATTAAAGTTAGCTAAAGAAGGAACTAAGGATGATAAGTGGGGATTTGTATCTAATTTAACTGATGCTTATCACACAATGCCATGGATATATGGATTTAATGGAGAGGCTTTAAGTAAAGATGGAGTTCCTGGATTATCAAAAGCAGAAACAATTGAAGGAATAGAATTTGTTAAGGAATTAATGAAATATCAACCTAAAAATGTTGATTATTCAGTAATGGATGGTTTATTTAAAGAAGGTAAAGCATTAGCTGTAGTAAATGGTTCATGGGCAATAAAAGATTATTCTTCTAATGCAAATGTAGATTTAGGAGTAGAAGTATTACCAATTATCAAAAAAACTAATAAAGCTGCACAACCATTTTTAGGAGTTCAAGTAGCTTTATTAACAGAAAGTTCTCAAAATAAGGAAGCAGCAGGAAAAGTATTAAATTACTTAGCTGGAGAAAATGTAGGAAAAGCATTTGTTGAAACAGGTTATTTACCTGCAAATGAAAAAGTAGATATGAGTTCAAATGCATATGCTGAAAAATTATTAGAACAAGCTAGATTAGCAACTCCAATGCCATCTTCTCCAGAAATGACTTCAGTTTGGGAACCACTAGCAAACGCACTTAAGTCAATTTCTACAGAAGAAAATGCTAATGTAAAAGATTTAATGGAAAATGCTCAAAAGCAGACATTAGAAAAAATAGAAGCTTCTAAGTAATAAAAAAATGGGGCTGGCATAAGCCCCATTTTTAAATTTTATGAATTTATTTAGGAGGTAAAAAAATGCTTAATATTAAAGTAAAAAAAACGTTTAATATGAATAATAAATTTCAAAAAGGAAAAAAACTTTTTAGTAATAATGGCAAAATAAAAATAACTCCATATTTATATGTAAGTCCTTCTACATTACTAATTATGCTTCTTTGTATTTACCCTATGGTATATACCTTTATTTTATCTTTCACTAATTTAAATATGTATCATTGGAAGAATCCATCTTTTATTGGATTAAAAAATTATATAAATATTTTAGGAAGATTAGATAGTGATTTTTTTGCAGTAGTTTTTAGAACAATAATTTGGACAATCTTAAATATGGTTATTCATGTATCTTTAGCAGTAATACTAGCCTTATTACTAAATATAGAAAAGCTAAAGTTTAGAACCATTTATAGAACTATTTTAATTTTACCATGGGCTGTTCCTGGATATATTTCAACTTTGATTTGGAAGGGAATGTTTAATTATGATTTTGGAGCTATAAATGCAATTTTAAATAAAATAGGTATTGAATCAGTAAACTGGTTAAATGATCCAGTAAATGCGTTTATAGCATGTATAATAGTTAATGTTTGGTTAGCCACACCTTTTATGATGATAGTTTGCTTAGGAGCATTACAAAGTATTGATAAATCATTTTATGAAGCAGCAGAAATAGATGGAGCCACAGGCTATCAAAAATTTAAATATTTGACTTTGCCATTAATGAAGCCTGCCATGCTTCCAGCTATTATAATTACTATATTTGTAACCTTTAAACAATTTGATGTAGTCTATTTATTAACCAGAGGGTTAGCTGGAAAGACAGATTTACTTATAACCTATGCTTATAATAGGGCATTTACTGATTATAACTATGGATATAGTGCTGCATTTTCAGTAATTATATTTATTTTATTACTAGTTTTAACTAGATTTAGAAAGAAATTAATAAAGTCAGCAGAGGAGGTTTATTAAGATGAAAAAGAAAACTAAAAAGAAAATAATTACACATACTTTTGCACATATTTTTCTAATTGTAGCATCTTTAGTTGCTATATATCCAATACTTTGGATTTTTAATACTTCTATAAATGCTGATAATTCTATGTTTACTAGTGATTTAAGAATAATTCCTAAGAATCCAACAATACAAAATTATATACAAATATTTAAGCAAGGTGATTTTCTAATTTGGATAAAAAATAGCACAATAATAGCACTGTCAACTACTGTAATAAGTATAATGATAGGTATAATTTCAGCATATGCCTATTCAAGAATGAGATTTAAAGGAAGAAGCTTTGGATTAGGTATGTTTTTGTTACTAAACGCTTTTCCAAGTATTTTATCAATTGTAGCAATATATAGGTTGTTTTCATACTTAGGCTTAATAAATACATCTCTAGGTCTCGTAATTATTTATACAAGCTGGCAAATGGTATTCTCAGTTTGGAATTTAAAGGGATATTTAGATACTATACCTAAAGAAATTGAAGAATCGGCTTTAATAGATGGAGCTTCTGCTTTTAAAGTTTTTACAAAAATAATTATTCCATTATCAAAACCAGCAATTGCTGTTACTGCATTATTTGCTTTCTTAGCAAGTTGGAATGAGTATATAGTAGGAATGGTATTTATTACAGATAAGTTTAAATATACACTACCAATAGGATTATATAATTTACAATCTACATCTAGTCAATATGCAACAAATTGGACATTATTTGCAGCAGGATCACTAATTATAGCACTTCCTATAGCAGTTATATTTATAGTATTACAAAAATATTTAATATCAGGATTAACAATAGGAGGAGTAAAAGGGTAAATGAATTATAAAAAAGCCACTATAAAAGATGTAGCAAGAGAAGCAAAGGTTTCTATAGCCACAGTGTCTTATGTTGTAAATAATATAGATAAAGTTATTCCAGAGACAAAGGCACGAGTTTTAGCAGCAATAAAAAAATTAGAATATATACCAAATAGTACGGCAAGGAGCTTAGTAAAAAAAGAAAGTAGAGTTATAGGAGTATTAATTCCAACAAAAAGTGCATTAGATAAAACAATTTTAATGGATAATCCATTTTACCAAGAATTCTTTAGTGGAGTTGAATTTAAGGCAAGAAGCTATGGATATAATACTGAAATTATAGCCTATGAAGATGAAAATGAATTTAAAGTTAATATAAAAGGTAGTACTTTTGCAGGAATAATAGTGTTAGGAATCATAAGGGAAAGTGTATACGATAGCTTATTATATTTAGATATACCAATTGTTGTTATAGATCAAGAGAGAAAGGTAGATAATTTCTATCATATAAATACTGATGATGAATTTGGTGCATATATTGCAGTTAAATATTTAATTGAAAAAGGTCATAGAGATATAGGATTACTTACACACAATATTAATGAAAGTATAGTGCACTTAAATAGATATTTAGGATATACCAGAGCCCTTGAAGAAAATAATATTCAAATTAATAAAGATTTAATTTTTATTAGTGAGATAACTTATGAAGGGGGAGAGAGTATATCAGATTTAGTTGCTAGTAAAATAGATAACTTTACAGCTATATTTTCAATAAGTGATATTATGTCAATGGGCTTAATCAAGGGATTATATAAAAAAAACATCTTTGTTCCTAAAGATTTATCTGTAGTAAGTTTTGATGATATAAAGTATAGTAAATATTTTATACCAGAGTTAACAACAATAAGACAAGAGATATTCTATAAAGGAGAAAAGAGTGTAGATATAATATTTAATGTAAATAAAGGGAATAATGTTGAAAAGGATACTATTATACAAGTTAAGTTAATTGAAAGGGAGTCTGTATATGAGTTGGGTGAATAGTATATTTTCAGATGGAAGTAAGGTTTTTGTAAGCAAAGCTAATCCATTAAGTGGTGATGATATAAGTATTAGAGTTAGAATAAAGGAAGATGCACCAGTAAAAAGAGTATTTTTTAGATATCTAAGATACGGAGAAGAAACAGTTTTACAAATGAATAAAATGAAAAACATTAAAGGTTTTAATTATTATGAGGTTAATATAATTATTGAAGAAATAATAACTCAATATCATTTTATAATTGAATCAGAAGATACCACATATTTTTATAATCAAAAGGGTGCCTATGAAAATATTATTACAGAAGACTATGATTTTAGAATTATAGCTAATTTTAATGATATAAAATGGGTAAGAGAAGGTATATTTTATCAAATATTTGTAGATAGATTTTTTAATGGAAATACTAATAACGATGTTAAAGATAAAGAATACAGTTATTGTGGATTTGATAGCAAAAAAATGAATTGGGATGATGAGCCTTTAAATTATGATGAAGGTGGTAACTTGGATTTTTATGGTGGAGACTTAGAAGGAATTAATAAAAAGATAGATTATCTAAAAGAATTAGGAATAACTGCACTATATTTAAATCCAATATTTGAGTCAAAGTCAAATCATAAGTATGATTGTGATGATTATTATAAGGTAGATAGTCACTTTGGAGGAGATAAAGCATTAATACATTTAAATAAATCATTGCATGATAATAATATAAAAGTAATAGCTGATATATCTATTAATCATACAGGTATAGATAGTAGTTGGATTAAAAATAATAAAGATTACTATTTTTTTGATGAAGATGGAAATTATGAAAGCTGGAATGGTGTAAAAACCTTGCCAGTATTAAATTATAAAAGTGATGAATTAAAAGATGTAATTTATAAATCAGAAAATAGTGTTCTTAAGTATTGGTTAAAAGAACCCTTCAATTTAGATGGATGGAGGCTTGATGTTGGTCATAATGTAGGAAAGATGAGAGGACAAGCTTTGCATTTTAATCTATGGAGAGATATAAGAGAAGAAATAAAATCTATAAAGGAAGAGGCTTATTTAGTAGCAGAACATTGGACTGATTGTAAGGATTATTTACAAGGTGATATGTGGGATTCTACTATGAATTATTTTGGAATGATGAGACCTGTAAGAAAGTATTTAGGTGAAGAAGATAGGTTTTTAGCGTGGAAGACTGATAATCTAAATATTAAAAAAGAAAATGGTAATATATTTAAAGAAGAGGTTTTAAATCATTTTTCAAGGATACCCTATCAATTACAAGGACTTCAATTAAATTTATTAAGTAGCCATGATATACATAGAATTCATATTTCTAATATGCTTAGTGAAGAAGATGTTGTAGCTTCTATAATAATGTTATTTACTTTTGTTGGAGTTCCATGTATATATTATGGCGATGAAGTAGGATTAAAAGGAGATTTAACAAGTAGCAGTGCTAGCAGATATCCTATGGAGTGGAATAAAGATAAATATAATTTGAAAATAAATGAATTATATAAATATATGATAGATTTATATAAAAAAGAGAGTTTATTGCAGTATGGATCTTTTAAGTTTATATTAAATGGAGATAATTATATAGGATATGCTAGATTCGATGAAAAAGAAGCCATAGTGTATTTTAATTTTAGAAAAAAGAAGAATATTATTGTTGACCTTGATGATATAGGTACATTTAATAACTTTACCATACTTTATGGAGAAAATAACTGCAAATTAATAGATAATAAATTAAATATAGAAGGAAAAGAAAGTATACTATTAAAATTGTTTTAATGTTTTACCTTAATAGGGGAGATGAAATATCTCCTCTTATTTTTATATGTAAAAAATTATAAATAATATTAAAAAAATATTTACAACGAAACAATGTTACGATAATATATAATTATTAATATTGGAATGAGATTTTTTATGAAAATAAGTAAAACATTGTTATGAGGGAGGAAATATGGAAAGATATGATATAAAAATTGATGGTATGGGTTCTATAAATAAAGGTAATTACAAAGATATAAAGATAAATGGAGTAGGAACTATTCAAGGAGAAACAGAAGCAGAAGCTATTAAGATTGACGGGAAGGCTAAGGGCTTAGGAAAAATTAAATGTGAAAAGTTAGAGGTTAATGGATACTTTACTAATTATGATGATATTGATATTAATATAAACTGTAAGGTAAACGGATATCAAAAGGTGAAAGGTAACATAAAAGGAAACCACCTTGAAGTCAATGGAAGGCTATTAGCTGAAAAAGAAGTTAGTTTTGATAAAGTGCAAGTAAATGGGGAATTTCTTACTTTAGGAGATTGTAAGTGTGAAGAGTTTTATTTAGATGGAAGAGCTAGAATAAAAGGACTTTTATCTGGGGATAATTTAGAACTAAATATCTCACGACTAAATGAAATTAAAGAAATCGGAGGAGAGAAATTATCAGTAAGAAGAAGTGAGAATTATTTCAAAGTTCTATTTTTTAATATACAAAGAAAAGGGAAATTAATTTGTAATGAAATAGAAGCAGATGAAATTTACTTAGAGCATACTGAATGTAATATAGTTAGGGGCAGAAATATAGAAATAGGTAAGGGCTGTATTATTGATACTGTAGAATATACAGGAACCTTAAAGGAAAATGACAATTGTAAAATAAAAAATAAGGTGCATTTATAGGAGGCTATTATGAGTGAAAAAAACACAAATATTTTAGGTGATGGTACAATTGGAGCTGGTAAATATAATAATATAAAAATAATGGGAGATAGCACTGTAACAGGTAATATAGAATGTATAGATATAGTAATAATGGGAAACGGGGAATTTCATGGAGCTGTTGATGCTAGAGATATAAAGGTTATGGGGGATTCAATTTTTAAGGGTACTATTAAAGCTAGAAAATTTAAGATTTATGGAGATTCAACTTTAAAAGAAAAAGGAACAGTAGGTATTTTAAGCATTAAGGGTGATTTTAAAAGTGAAGGTGATTTAGAGGTTAAAGATAAAGCTAACATTATGGGAGATGCAGAAATTCAGGAAGGCTTTAGAGTTAATTATATTGAAATTTTAGGAGAACTTAAGGCAAGTAAGAATATATATTTTGATACCTTAAAGGTACTAGGTAGTGCCAAAGTGAAAGGTAATTGTGAGGGCAATTATTTTTATAATAAAGGAGAAATTGAAATATCTGGATTACTTTCTGCAGATAAAATAGAGATACTTCCAAAGAGAGAAAGTAGGATTGAAGAAATTGGTGGAAGTGAGATAATTATTAAAAAAACAGGATATATAGATTTTTATAGTGGCAAAGTTATTTCTAAATTAATAGAAGGAGATAAGATTATTTTAGAAAATACTATTTGCAATATAGTAAGAGGTCATGATATTACTATATTATCAGGATGCTCTATAGATAAAATTGAGTATACGGGAAAATTAACAATAGATAAAAAAAGTAAGGTAGGGGAGCAAATATGCTTGAGGAATTAATATCTAAAAAGGAACTTTTAGAAGTCATGGGAATATCTTATGGTCAGTTATACAGATGGAAAAGAAAAGATTTAATACCAGAAGAATGGTTTATAAAAAAGAGTGTTTCCACAGGACAAGAGACATTTTTTCCTAAAGAAAAAATAATTGAGAGAATAAATAAGATTATTGAATTAAAGGATGAAGCATCTTTAGATGATCTTGCGTATATTTTTTCAAATAATATTAAGGATATAAAAATCACTAGAAATTATTTAATTGATGTCTTCTCAAGTGAGATGATTTCAATGTATGAAGATATTATTGAAATTAAGGATATTTATGAGGAAAACAATATATTTTCTTTATTTATTTATAATAAGCTTATTAGCTTAGGAAGCTTAAGTATTTCAGAAATAAAAGAAATAACACTATTAGCCAATAGAGACTATGAAAAAATAGATAATAGAGATTATGAATTAGTCATTAAAAGAAAATATGGGGTTTGCTATTATTATATAATTTTAGATAATGTTAATATGTTTAATGATGACTCTTCTATTGAACTTGCAAGGATAAATATAAATAAAGTAATAGAAGAAATAAAAAGTCTATAAGAAGTGATTTAATTCTCTGAAAATTCATATATAATATAATTATTAAAAGGATTATATATGAAGGGGAGAGGTATATGGGAGCAATAGTAGAATTACTAGAGGAACTATGTAAAGACACTAATATAAAGATTAGATTATTAGATATTAATAATAATGAAATATATAATAATTTGCCTTCAACAGAATCTAAAATTATGAGAAAGATATCTATAAATAATAAATCCTATAAAATTGTACTAGAACAAGAAGATATAAAAATAATACCGATAATTGAATACCTATTAAATAAATATATTGATAAAGAAAATATAGTACAAGAGTTATTAGAAGGAAGAAAACAATGGGATGTTTTAAAGGACTCTGCAATTATTAAATCTAATAAGATGTTATTAATTGAAAGTAATAAAGAGGATGAAGTTTTAGAAATAGTTAGAGATACATATTCAGATAGTGTGTTTTATGTAGGTGAGATATACGATAGAATAATAGTTACTGGCAACTTAGAGGATGAAAAGGAACATGCTTTTTCACTAAAAGAAACTATTATACAAATTTTAGGAGTGAATCCAAAGATAAGTATAAGTGATTTAGATGGTACATTTGAGGGGTTTAAAGAATCATATAAGGGGGCTGTACAAGCTTTAGATATAGGTAGAAGATTTAAAATTAAGCCTGAAATATACTATTTAAAAGATATGTATTTAGAAAGAGCTATTTATAATTTATCAAGTGAATATGCAAAAAAACTTAAAGAAGAGTATAAGGATGTATTTAAAGGGTTTAATTATGAATTAATACAAACCTTAGAAGAAATATTAAAATGTGATTTGTCCTTAACTAAAGCTGCTAAAAATTTATATATTCATAGAAATACTTTAATGTATAGAATTGAAAAAATAAAAAAGGAAACAGGCTTTGATATACGTAATTTTAAGGAAGCTACATTTTTATATATACTTTATATGAATAGTAAAGTAAATTATTAAGAATAGCATATTAAATAAATAATAAAAATGGAGTTGCGCAATATATACGGCACAACTCCATTATATTTTTATATTATCCTATACTAATAAGCATTTTCAATAAATTCAAATTTACTTACATCAAATAAGCCTTTATCTGTTATTTTTAAATTTGGAATAACTGGTAGTGATAGGAAAGATAAAGTTAAAAAAGGATTGAAATTTATATCAGGAGCAACTTCCTTTATAGCAAAGTGAAGTTTTTCTAGGTCAGAAATAACTGCTGCTGATTCCCTAGAAGTTATAACTCCTGCAATTTCTAATTGAATTGAGGCTAGTACTTCTTTTCCTTTAACAACTACAATTCCACCATTTATTTTTTTAAGCTCTTCTATAGCAAATAATATATCTTCATCTGATGTTCCACAGGTTATTAAGTTATGAGAATCATGAGCAATAGTTGTAGCTATAGCTCCAAATTTTAAATTTAGACCTTTTATTACCCCAAGACCGATATTTCCTGTGTTTTTATGTCTCTCAATTACTGCTATTTTTAGTAAATCTAAATCTACATCTGATTTAAAACTAGTAGTGTCTTTTAACGTATTAATATCAACTTTTACATGATTACTTTCTAGTTTGTTTGGAATGATTTCGATTACATTTAGTTTTGTTTTTCCTTTTAAATCTATTTCTAAATCCTTTGAATTAATTTCTTTAATATTAATATTATTCAATTTTGGCAAATCATATTTAGTATCTGATATTTCGTATACTAATTTATTTTCTTTTACTACTAATTTACCATTCTTATAANCCAGAGAAAATTTTGGTATTTACCATTCTTATAAACTGAATTAATTTTAAAATTATTTAGGTCATCTAATATTATAAAGTCAGCAGTAAAACCTGGAGCTATTGCTCCTTTATTTTTTAAGTTATAGCATTCTGAAGGATTTAATGTACACATTTGTATTGCAGTTTCTGGTGGTAAGCCATAAGAAATAGCTGTTCTTATGGAACTATCCATACTTCCATTTGTTATTAAATCATCAATGTGTTTATCGTCTGTGCAAAAACAAATTCTTCTGCTATTAGAAATAGAAGCAGCCTTTATTAATTCCTTTAAGTTTTTAGCAACAGAGCCTTCTCTTAGGTGAACATACATACCTCTCCTTAGTTTTTCAATAACTTCTTCAGCTAAATGTGATTCGTGGTCAGTAGAAATATTAGCTGTAGCATAAATGTTTAGCATATCATTAGTAAAGCCAGCACAATGACCATCAATAATAAGACATTTTGATTTTGCATCCCAAAGCTTATTTATCATGTCCTCAGAACAGTTCATAACTTCAGGATAGTTCATAACTTCTGCAAGTCCTAATACATTAGGTTCCTTATATAATGGATTCAAATCAGAACTTCCTAATATGGCACCAGAAGTTTCAAAAGAAGTAGCTGGAACACAAGAAGGAAGCATAAAGTAATAATCAAATGGTGTATCTTTAGCAAGATCCATAATAAGTCTTATACCTTTTTCTCCTAGTACATTAGCAATTTCATGTGGGTCAATAACAATAGAAGTGATTCCATGTAATAATGCAGCTTTATAGTATTCCTTTGGTGTTACTAGTGATGATTCGATGTGAGCATGAGCATCTATAAGACCAGGGCATATAAATTTACCAGTACCGTCAATTTCAACTAGTCCATTATAATCACCAAAGCCTACGATTACTCCTTTTTTAATAGCTACATTATCTGTAAAAGAACTGTTTTGAAATACATCAACAATAGTTATATTTTTAATAACTAATTCACATATTTCGGCTTTACTTGAAGCCTTAATTTGAGATATAAAATCATTTTTATTCATAAATCCACCTCTGAGTATATTTAAATATAATAATAAACAACCTCACCTGGATTACAACTTCTTAGTTATACTATTTACGGTAGTATAGTAGAGACGCCTGAACCATATTATCAAGCTTATAGGAAGGTTATTTTTATATATTATATGAGATTAAAGACAAGCTGTCAAAGGTAAAGTTATATTAATATATTATTATTTTATATAAGTAAAGAACAAAAACTGTAAATTTATATTTATTTCTTCTTATTCACTCTATATCTACAAAAAGAACTTTTTTACATCTAAAATAGTATAATAATAAAAAAACCATATATTTTGGAGGAATTATGGAAAAAAGAATAGTAGTATTAGGTGAAATAAGCGAATTCTTAATAGAGTTTTGCAAAGACTTGATTTCAAGAAACTTAGAAGTTTTTTTAGCTTTAAAAAAGAATCAAGAACTTTCTATGTTAAAAGAAATAGAAGGAAAAGTTTCTTTAATAAAATATAATGACGAAGTAGATGAAATAAAATTTATATTAAAATCAATTGAACCTGAAATTATATATAATTTATATGGAGTTAATAATAAAAAAGAGTTAAAGGAATTAATCGAAAAAGTCTTTTTAAAAAACATACTCTTGCTAGAAGAATTAAGAGAATCAAATAATTCAATACTAATTAATGTAATAGAAAAAACAGAAAGAGATGAAAAGGGAAACCCCTTAAGTGTATATACTGCAGTTATAGATTCATTAAATAAAGTTAATAAGTTTTATAGAGATTTCTATAAAATTGAAACAAGTACCACTTATATAGATGAATATAAACAAGCTTTAAAAATATAATATTAAAATAGAGAGATAAAAGTGGATAAATAAAGTCTTAATTAATTTAAAGTTTACAATAGAAAATAATTAAGACAAGATATCCACTTTATTATTAAATTGAAAAAATAGTAAATTTAGTATATTATTATAAGTAAATAAATATTAAGTAATAATTTTTATTACAGAATGGAGGGAATAATGAAAAAATATTTTAATTTAGCAACTGTTTATTTAGTTATAGGACTAGCTATGGGAATGGTTTATAGAGAATTTACCAAATTAAATGAATTCCAAGGAGAAACTGTTTTATCAGGTGTACATACACATGCACTTACATTAGGATTTATGTTCTTCATTTTAGTCCTAATTTTAATTAAGAATTTTAATATATCACAAATTAAAGGGTTTAAAGCTTGGAGTATCTTATATAATATTTCATTAATTTATTTACTTGTTACTTTAACAATTAGAGGGATGCTACAAGTATTAGGCAAAGACTTTGCAGGTCTTAGTCATATAGCTGGTCTTGGACATGTACTTCTTTCTATAGCTTTAATTTGGTTTGTAGTTATTGTAAATAAATCTATAAAAGAATAAAAATTAATAAAATATTTAAGATTTGGAAAAACTAAGATTAAAATAATTAGTTGCGGAAGTGTATTAAAACCAAGAATAAATAATAGAGGTTACTTAGTAGCCTCTATTATTTATATTTTATATATTTACATTTTAAAAATATAGTTATAATATATGTGAATATATTATAAGGTTGGTATATGAAGATGAAAGATTTAATAAAAGTTCAATTAGATAATATGGAGCTATTTAATAATATATGTGAAGATACCAAGAATGCTTTAGCTGATTTTGGTGAAAGTAAATGTTATGTAAAAGGTAGTCATATATTTAGAGACAAAGAAAAGGTTAATAAGATATATATAATTTATAGTGGTAAGGTAGCATTATATAAATTAAATGAGTCTGCTCAAAAGAAAATAGTTTTTATTTTAGGTAACGATTCTATTATAAATGCAGTAGTTTTAGATGACTTACATGCCTCTATTAATTGCGAAGTTTTTGAAAAAGCAGAAATATTAGCTTTTGATAAAGGAAGATTTGAAGAAGTAATGAAAAGTGATTTTCAATTAACAAAAATAGTTATTTCTTCTCTTACTTTAAAGGTTAGAAGATTATATAGGCAATTAAAAAATTCAACACCTATTAAAGTTGAAAGAAGAGTAGCAGCAAAGTTATGGAAGTTATCTAAAGATTATGGAATAAAGGTTGAGAATGGGACATTAATAGATTTGAATGTTAGTATAACTTATTTAGCAGATATGTTTGGAGCACCTAGAGAAACTATATCAAGAGCATTAAAGATTCTCCAAGAAAAAGATTTAATAATATTTGAAAGAAAGAAAATAATAATAAAGGATAGAGATAAGCTTTCAAAATTTTTTAAAGGTATATAAAATCAGAAAAATAATAGAAAATATAATTAACTGTGATAATCATCACAGTTTTTCTTTTTATTTAAGCTTATAATAATCTCAGAGATTGTTATTATAATAACAATGCTAACAAGGACAAGTTGATATCTAATTTAGTAATATGGTGTAGTCTATTTGTAGCAATACCATTTTTTATTATGTTAAGAAAGAAAAAAGTAAACTAAGAGGTGTTTGAAATGGGATATAAACTTAAAGTAGAGGAATTCAACAAGGCTTTAGAAGAGCTTTCAAAAAAGTATAAGATATATGCACCAAAGGTTTTTGAAGGACAAGGAAAATTTTCGGATACAGATATTGTAAGATATGGTGAAGTAGCAAAAATAGAAGAAGTAGAATTTAATCAAAAATCTAATTTTTCTTATAAAGAAGTACTTCTTCCAATAACTCAAACCTTATTTTTCTTCACAGAAGATGAGGTTAAAGAACCTAATGTAGATGAAAAGTCATTATTAATATTTCTAAGAAGTTGTGATATGAATTCTTTAAGAAGAATTGATGATATTTATTTAAGAAACGGATTTGAAGATCCTTACTATAAGAAGCTTAGAGAAAAAGCTAAATTTATTCTTATAGGCTGTGAAAAAAGCTTTGAAAACTGTTTTTGCGTAAGTATGGGTACTAATAAAACTCATGAGTACAATGCCTATGTTAAGCAAGAAGGTAATGAAGTTTATCTAGATATTAAGGATGAAGAATTCGAAGAATTATTTAGAAGTATTGACAATGAAGAAATGGAGGTATCTCCAGACTTTGTTGAAAATAATGAAGTTAAGGTAAATATCCCAAATAATTTAGATTTAAGAATAGTAAATTCAAAAGTATGGGATGAATATTCAGAAAGATGTATAGCTTGTGGAAGATGTAACTTTGTATGTCCTACATGTACATGCTTTATGATGCAAGATATTTTCTATAAGGATAATGGAAAAGTTGGCGAAAGAAGAAGAGTGTGGGCATCTTGCCAAGTAGATGGTTATACAGATATGGCTGGAGGTCATAGCTTTAGAAGAGAAAAAGGACAAAGAATGAGATTTAAAGTTCTTCATAAGGTCTATGATTATAAAAAAAGATGGGGATATCATATGTGCGTAGGATGTGGTAGATGTGATGATGCATGTCCAGAATATATTTCATTCTCAAATTGTGTAAATAAATTAGAAAAAGCTATGGATGAGGTGAAGTAATATGACTAAAAATGAATATATACCATTTATTTCAGAAATATTAGAAGTTATTAAGCATACAGAAATTGAATATACATTCAGAATGGAATTTAAAGGCGATGTTAAGCCAGGTCAATTCTTTGAAGTATCTCTACCAAAGTATGGGGAAGCACCTATATCAGTAAGTGGAATAGGTGAAAATTATGTTGACTTAACAATAAGAAGAGTTGGTAAGGTAACAGATGAAATATTTAATAATTACGTTGGTGATAAGTTATTTTTAAGAGGACCATATGGAAATGGCTTTGATATAAATAATTATAAAGATAAAGAAGTTATAGTTGTAGCTGGAGGAACTGGACTTTCACCAGTTAAAGGAATAGTAGATTATTTCTCAAACAACACTGAAGATTGCAAAAGCTTTACGTTAATATCAGGATTTAAATCTCCTAAGGACATTCTGTTTAAAGATGATATAAAAGAATGGGAAAAGAACATAAATCTTATTTTAACAGTTGATGGTGCAGAAGAAGGATATGAAGGAAAAGTTGGACTTGTAACTAAGTATGTACCAGAACTTGATATTAAGGATATTGAAAATGTACAAGTAGTTGTTGTAGGACCACCTATGATGATGAAATTTACAGTTTTAGAATTCTTAAAGCTTGGAATAAAAGAAGAAAATATATGGATTTCTCAAGAAAGAAAAATGTGCTGTGGAATAGGTAAATGTGGTCACTGTAAAATAGATGATACTTATATTTGCTTAGATGGACCAGTATTTAACTATTCAAAAGGAAAAGAGTTAATAGATTAGGAGGAGACACTATGGATATCAATACTAAAAAGCTGAAAAAGAATGCCTTTAGAGTTACAAAAAGAAGAGGGATAACAGCTTCAAGAATAAGAGTTCCAGGTGGATTCTTAAAGGCAGAATATTTAGGATTAATTCAAGAAATTGCTGATAAATATGGTGATGGAACAGTTCACATAACTACAAGACAAGGTTTTGAAATTCCTGGAATAGATATGAAGGATATAGACGAAGTAAATGTACTTCTTCAACCAATAATAGAAGGATTAGAAATTAATCAAGAAGTTCCAGGGAAGGGATATACAGCAGCAGGAACAAGAAATGTATCTGCTTGTATAGGAAATAAAGTTTGTCCATTTGCTAATTATAATACTACTAACTTTGCAAAGAAAATTGAAAAAGCAATTTTCCCAAATGACTTACATTTTAAAATTGCATTAACAGGTTGTTCAAATGATTGTATTAAGGCAAGAATGCATGATTTCGGTATAATAGGAATGACAGAACCTCAATTTGATAAGGACAAATGTGTATCTTGTGGAGCTTGTGTTAAGGCATGTACTAAGAAATCAACAGGAGCTCTTCATGCAGAAAACTTTAGACCAGTTAGAAATCATAGCAAGTGCATAGGCTGTGGAGAGTGTGTAATAAACTGTCCAACAGGAGCATGGACAAGAAGTAAAGAAAAGTATTACAGATTAGCTATAATGGGAAGAACAGGAAAGAAAAATCCTAGACTAGCAGAAGATTTTATAGTATGGGTTGATGAAGAAAGCATAATTAAAATCATTCTAAATACTTATAAATATGTGACAGAATATATAGATAAAGAAGCACCAGGTGGAAAAGAGCATATTGGGTATATAATAGATAGAACTGGATTTATGGAATATAAAAAATGGGCTCTTGAAGGAGTAAAGCTTTCTGATAAAGCAGTGCTTAAAGATAATATATATTGGAGTGGTATAAGATATTAATAAGTAAATACCTATAAATAAAATTAGAATTACCTATTAGACAAACAGGACAGTAGATATGTAAAATAATTATATGAAGTTTAAGGCCGCTATAATTAAGTAGCGGTCTTTATATTAGTTTAGAATGATAAAAAATTATCAAGAAATGAAAAATGAAAAATATAATTAATAGGAGTATAATAAGGGTAATATAATAAAAGAAACAAGTTTAATAAATTTAGGAGCAAAAATATGATTCAGCTTTTAGGAATTAAGAAAAATACTGGAGTGGAAATAAGAGAAAAGCTATCTTTATCTCCAAAAAAGAAAAAGGAATATACGAAGAAATTATTAGATTATTTTGATGAAGTAGTTATTTTAAGTACATGTAATAGAACAGAAATTTATTATAAAGGCTTATTAAAGGGTAAAGAAAGCGTATGCAAGATTTTTGAAGTATTAGAATGGGATATAAATCTTTATGAAAATTGCTTCTATTTAGAAGAAATAGATACAGTAAAGCATTTAATGGAAGTAGTTTGTGGTTTTCATTCTAAAATATTAGGAGAAGATCAAATCTTAGGTCAAATAAAAGAAGCATATTTTTCATCAATAGAAGCTGAAGCTGTAAATAATGAATTGCAGAGGCTTTTTCAAGAAGCCATTACCTGTGGTAAAAAGTTTAGAACAGAAGGGAAATTATATGAAATTCCAGTTTCATCTGCTTCTATTTCTGTAAGTGAGGCAATAAAAAATAATGCTAAAAAAATAATGGTTATTGGGTATGGAGAAGTTGGAAAGCTTGTATTAAAATATGCTCTTTCAAATAATATAGAAGAATTAATTCTTGTAGTGAGAAATGTAGATAAGGTTACAGATATATCAGATAATAGGGTAAAGGTTATGAAATATGAAGATGCAAGAAAAATAATAAATGATATGGATTGTGTTATATCATGTACATCTGCACCTCACTTAATTATAGAAAAAAAGCATATAAATGAAGTAGGTAAAGAAATTTTTATATTTGATTTAGCTATGCCTAGGGATATAGATGAAGGAATAAAGGAATATAGTAGAGTAAAACTTTATGATATAGATGAAATAAGTTTAATAGATGATGAAAATAAGAACTTAAGAAAAGAAAAAATGTTAGAATTTAAAAATATAATCAAAGAACACATAGATAACTATCTTAAGTGGAAGGACTTAAGAGAAGTATCTAACATAATTAAGGATATGAAAAGGGATAGTTCAAAGTTAATTAAGGAGAGACAAAATACATTACAAAATAAATGTAATAATGAAAAGCATAGAGAAATTGCAGAAACTCTTATAAAAAGTACTTCTGACTATTATGTAAATAGAGCTATAGAAGTTTTAAAGGAGGAGCAATTAAAGGGGCAAGGGAAAGAATGTGTAAAGATATTAGAGAAGATATTCTTAAAGAATCTATAAACTACTCATGCCTATCCTTAATATCTACAAAAATTAATGTAGGTGTAATAGGTGGAGGCAAAGTTGGATATATTAAAGCTAAAAACTTTTTAGATAAAAATTGTAGTGTAGAAGTATTAGCCCTAGATTTTATTAATGACTTTGAAAAGCTAGAAAATGTTAACCTTATTAAAAATAGCTATTATAAGGATTTCATAATTGATAAGCATATAGTTATAATAGCAACTAATGATAAGGCTTTGAATGAAAGAATTAAAAAAGATTGTGATAATTCTTATAAAATATACATATATGCAGAGGATTATTTAGAAGGTATAGCAATAACCCCAGTGCAAAGAAATCTAAGGAATATAAGCTTTGCTATAAACACTAATTATGGAAACCCTAAGGGATCATTAATACTAGCAGAAAAGGTTATGGATGTCCTAAGAGAATATGATGAATTTATAGGAGTATCTTCATTAATTAGAAAATCAGCAAAAGATATAGCTGAAAATAAAAGTGATATAATTAATTTTGTATGTAGTGAAGATTTTAAATATATTTATGAAAAGAAAAAGGATAAATTAGTTTTAGAAATGTTTTTTGGAAAAGAAATAATAAATAAAATATATAGTAATTTATAGGAGATATTTATGGAGATAATAATTGCAACTAGAAAAAGCAAATTAGCTCAAGTTCAAGCTGATAGAGTAATAGAGCTTATTAAAGAGAAAAACAACATAGACTCTAAAAAGTTATTAATAGTTACTGAAGGAGATAAAAGGTTAGATGTAACTTTAGATAAAATAGGTGGCAAAGGTTTATTTGTTAAAGAGATAGAATATGCTCTTTTAAATAAAGAAGCACATGCTGCAGTTCATAGCATGAAGGATGTTCCTTTTCAATTACCACAAGGCTTTGAACTTATTGCAATTCCAGAAAGAGAAGATATTAGAGATGTATTTGT
>NZ_JABUTB010000002.1:122533-126241 GCF_021443865.1 Clostridium sp. | reverse complement strand
GTATATAATATTATATACATACAATATTTTATTTTCATATAGGAGGTGAGTTTTTGCTTACTAATGTTGATTTTAACTTAGATAAAAAAGTAGTAGAGGAAATTTCTGAAATAGCAAGTAAATATAAAAGCATTGGTAAAATCCTCTTATTTGGTTCTAGGGCTCGTAAGGATAATTCACCTAAAAGCGACATAGATTTAGCAATATACATTGATAACCCTTCATATAATTTATCAGATTTTATATATGATATAGAAAATCATACAAGTACCTTATTAGAATTTGATTTTACTAATATCAATGATCTTGAGGATACTTTTTTTATAGAGCAAGTTGAAAGAGAAGGCATACCTATATATGAGAAATATTGACTTTAAATTTATGAATTTAAAAAAGCCTATGTAAATAATTTAATTTCAGATGATAAGGTTTGGATAAATCTTTTAGAAGATAGAAATCCTACTTCTCATATTTATAATGAAAATATGGCTAAGGAAATTGCGGATAGAGTAAAAAATCAATATGTTGATGCTATTGAAGAACTAATAGAGAACCTTGAAAAATTATTATAAATAAAATTATTATATATCATACAGAAAGTAAAAAAGTATTACTAATATAATTATAGTAATACTTTTTCTTTATAGTCTTCTGTTTTAAAATGTTGTTGGTACTTTGTATTAATTTATATATCAGTATTTCAATAATTAATAACAACAATTTTCTAAAACAGACTTACATATAAAATTTATCAGTAATTAATTACTCATTGTATTCTTTCTTTGAATACTTATGATGCTCCATACAAGCTATTAGTGGAATTTCATATCTATCATCTGTAAAGTTTATTTCTGTAAGACTTGTTTGTTTTATAAATGGAGGATCCCATAAAGTATCTATATCTTTATTTTCTAAAGCAGTTAGAAAGGATTTTAGTGTAATAGTATGGGTTACTATTAGAATAGTCTTTCCCTTTTCTTTTTCTAAAATCTCACTTATAGTCTTAAATGATCTCTCTTTAACTTCATTGAAGGTTTCTCCATTTTCTGTAGGAATATATTTAGATGGTACATTCCAAAAATTAAAGTGATTTTCTTCTGCCATAGATTTAATAGTTTCTTGATCTTTACCTTCCCACTCGCCAAAACTCATTTCTTTTAACCCATCATGTGCAATTAAAGGAATATCTCTATCCCCTTTAATAATTTTAGCAGTATTAAAGGCTCTTCCTATAGGACTTGAATATATAACATCAATATGTAAATCCTTCATTCTTTCTTTAAGCCATATTGCTTGATTTTCTCCTAATTCAGTTAAAGGAGAATCTCCCCATCCTTGCATTCTACCTTCTTCATTCCATTCTGTTTCACCATGTCTTGTTAAATATAACTTAGTCATAGTCCCTCCTATTATTCTCTCACTTTTATATTTATTTCGAAAAATCTGAAAATTATCAACAGTAAAATAATTTTTATTCACAATTTTCTGTTAATAAAAATTATTTTGCTGTTAATAACTTTATAAATTCACCTATATATATTTTTAATATAAAAAGGATTCCTTAATAGGAACCCCTTATCTAGCCATATCTAATTGAACTTCTTCTGATTCATCTAATAAATCAAGTAAATCTAAGATTTTTTCTGATCTTTCTTTAGTTGATCCTGTAATTAATTGATATTTAACATTTTCTGCTTCTAAGAAACTTAATATAGCGTTGTCCACTGCTTGAGCAACTTCTTCGTCTTGCCATCTTACTCCGTCCTTAGTATATCCAAATTCTCTTGGTACAAAGAATATATGATCGTATTTTGGTAAATCTCTTAATGCTAATATGTATAAATCTTTTAATATTTCAATTTCCTTTGTTGTTCTCTTTTTGTCTCCAAGCATAAATCTTCCATATATATATGGAACAAATGTTGCATAATCTGTAATTGCATAATCAAATTCATTTAAGCTATCTTCAATGTGAAGTTGTCCTAAATATATTCCATATTGCTCTGCTATATTTTCAATCATTCCTTTATCTCTTAAATAATCAGTGCTATATTCAGTTGCTACTCCAACATTTAAGTCTCTAATTTTCATTTCAACATAAAGTTGTTGTATTAATGTTGTCTTTCCACATCTTGGTCCACCTAAAATGGCAATTCTCTTTGGCATAGTAAACCCTCCAAAAAATTCTATCTAAAAAGTGAATTATTTTCAAAACAGATATTAATTATATCAGTAATTACAGATAAATTCAATGTATATTGTAGGCAATAGAAAAGTTCTACTTTTAAGCAGAACTTTTTTTTAATGCATAATTAATAATGCATAATGCATAATTGTGGATATAATTCAGACAAGCTGAATTATTAAATTTATAAACTCCTATGAAATCTAAGCCTTAATTTTTTCATGCCAATTTTTCTTCAGCAAAGAGGCTTTTAATTTCTAAATTCCGACTTTGGAGGAATTTACTCATTAATTCTAAACTTTACATTTTCATTCTTCATTTCCCAAAACTCCGAAGGAGTTTTCACCTTAATTATGCATTACGCATTGTGCATTATCCATTGATATCGTGCATTATTAATTAATCCATCAGTCCTTCTGATTGTAAGAATTCTATAGCCACTTCTTTTGGATTTCTTTTATTTTCATCAACTTCATAATTCATTTTCCTCATTTTTTCTTCTGTTATTAATCCATCTAGTAATCCTATAATCTCTTCTAATTCTGGATATTCTTTTAATGCTTTTTCACCAACAAGTGTAACTGCATCATATGGTGGGATGAAATTTTTATCGTCTTCTAACATAACTAAGTTAAACTTCTCAATAAGTCCATCTGTAGTATAGGCCTCTGTAACATTAGTTGAGCCATTAACTAGGGCTGTATATCTTAATCCTGCTTCTATTGGCTTAACATCTTTAAATTTCATATTATAAGCTTTTTCTAAACCTATTAATCCATCTTCTCTATTTATGAATTCTATACTTGGTCCAAGTATCAACTGATTTGCTACCTTAGCTAAATCTGAAATAGTTTTTAAGTTGTACTTTTCTGCTGTTTCCTTTGTTACTCCCATTGCATAGGTATTATTAAAGCCCATTGGATTTAAAACTTCTATTCCATAGTCACTTTTAAATCTTTCTGATACAGTATTATAAACTTGTTCTTTATCTGAATTACCATCATTAATACCTAGTATATTTACATAACCAGTTCCCAAATAATCAACATACACATCTATCGCTCCTGATTTTAGTGCATTAAAGGTAACCTGGCTACCTCCTAAATTAAACTTTTCTTCTACTTCATAATCACTATGATTTTGAATTATTTGTGATAACATATTACCTAGAATTAATTGTTCTGTAAAATTCTTTGAAGAAACTACTATCTTCTTATTATTTATTGCCATTATCTTAGGAACTGAAATTAGAGATAATACTGCTATAACTAATATTGATGTTATAGCTTGATATGCTCTCTTTTTATTTTTACTTATTTTCTTACCTCTTTTAACTTTCATTGTTCCATCTGACATCTTTATTCCATTAGGCATAGTTACAGTTTCTATTTTTCCTGTTATCCAGTCAATTAATAATGCTAAAACTGCTGCTGGAATAGCACCAAATAAAATTAGATTATTATCTACTGTTTGAATGCCTGAAAATACTAGATATCCAAGTCCACCAGCTCCTACAAAGGCTG
>NZ_JABUTB010000002.1:67684-121848 GCF_021443865.1 Clostridium sp. | reverse complement strand
TGTCGCACAATGTAAAATGAATAATTCTACATTTTTAATTTAGGAGCTGTTGCCACAGCTCCATAATTTATAATACAATTACTATTAATCTATTAGTCCTTCTGATTTTAAAAATTCTATAGCCACTTCTTTTGGACTTCTTTTATTTTCATCTACTTCATAATTCATTTTTATCATTTTATCTTCTGTTATTACTCCGTCTAATAATCCTATAACTTCCTCAAGCTCTGGATATTCTTCTAAAGCTTCTTTTTTAACCATTGTAACTGCATCATATGGTGGGAAAAAGTTTTTATCATCTTCTAAAACTACTAAATCAAATTTCTTTATAAGTCCATCTGTAGTAAAGGCATCAGTAACATCACTTTCTCCACTCATAAGAGCTGTATACCTTAATCCAGTTTCCATAGGCTTAACAGCATTAAATTTCATATTATAAGCTTTTTCTAAACCAATTAGTCCATCTTCTCTATTTGGGAACTGAATTGTTGGGCCAAGAGTTAATTGGTCTGAAACTTTAGCTAAATCTGAAATAGTCTTTAAATTATATTTTTCTGCTGTTTCTTTTGTTACAGCCATAGCATAGGTATTATTAAAACCTAAAGGATTTAAAACTGTTATTCCGTATTCTTCACCAAATCTTTCTTTTACTATATTGTAAACTTCTTCTGTATTTGAATTTGGTTCATCAATATTTAACATAGTTACATAAGCTGTTCCTAGATATTCAACATATAAATCTATTGATCTAGATTTAATTGCACTAAAGGTAACTTGGCTACCCCCTAAGTTTAATTGTTCATCTACCTCATAATCAGTTTTTTCTTGGATTAATTGTGAAATCATATTACCTAAAATTAACTGTTCTGAAAAGTTCATTGAACCAACTGTTATCTTCTTATTATTTCCTGAAATCACCTTAGGTACTATAATTAAAGCTAAAACCCCTATAACTAATAAAGATGCTATACCAGTGTAAAATTTCTTTTTCTTCTTAGAAATTTTATTCATTCTCTTAATCTTCATAGTTCCATCAGCTCTCTTTATACCATTAGGCATAGTTACATTTTCTATTTTTCCTGTTATCCAGTCAATAAATAATGCTAATACTGCTGCTGGAATAGCTCCAAATAAAATTAGATTATTATCTACTGTTTGAATACCAGAGAATACTAAGTATCCAAGTCCACCAGCTCCTACAAAGGCTGCTATTGTCATAAGTCCAACAGCTGTTACTGATGATATTCTTATACCTGTCATAATTACTGGCATAGCTAGAGGAATTTTTATTAATCTTAGGGTTTGACTATTAGTCATCCCTAATCCCTTAGCTGCCTCTAACATATCTGGATTAATATTTGTTATTCCAGTATATGTGTTTTTAATAAGTGGTAGCATTGAATATAAAACTACCATTGTAATAGCAGGTGTTGAGCCTATACCTATAATAGGAATTAAAAATCCTAGTATAGCTAAACTAGGAATGGCTTGCACTAGATTAGCAAAGCCAATAACTACACTAGCAACTCTCTTATTTTTAGTTATTAAAATACCTAAGGGAACACCTATTACTACTGCAATTAAAACTGCAACTAATGTTAGTTGTAAGTGATCTATTAAAAGTGATAATATCTCTGTTTTTCTCACTGCTAATTGTTCAAAGAATTTATCCATTAATTATCTCCCCCTACCTCTATATATTGACTACTTAAAACTGAAATTAAACTACTTCTTGTAACAAGCCCTAGTAATTTTCCTTGGCCATTACATACTGGTAAATATCCTCTCTTTAAGTTATTAAATACTTCTAATAATTCCGGTAGTGCAATATCTCCATTAATACATAAAGGATTTTTACTCATAATTTCTTCTACAAAAATATTTTTATCTACTACTCTTTGAATATTTTCTAATGTTACATATCCTAATAATAGTCCTTCTCTATTTATAACAAGCAAGCTATCAACCTTACTTTCTCTCATAATTTGAGCTGCTTGAAGAAGGTTTCTCTTTGGATTAACAGTAATTGGTCTTGTAATCATAACATCTGTTGCCTTTATCATTTCAGGCTTAGTCCAAATCTTATTCTTACCAACAAATTCTTCAACATATTCACCAGATGGATTTTTTAATATATTTTCTGGTGTATCATATTGAAGAATCTTACCATCTTTCAATATACAAATTTTATCTGCTAAGTTTAATGCCTCATCCATGTCGTGAGTAACAAATACTATAGTCTTTTTATATTCCTTTTGAATATTAAATAATTCCTCTTGAAGTTCTGCTCTTGTTATTGGATCTAAAGCACTAAAAGGCTCGTCCATTAATATTATTTCTGCATCTGCTGCAAAGGCTCTTGCAACTCCAATTCTTTGTTGCTGTCCTCCACTTAGTTCTGCTGGATATCTATCACTATATTTTTCTGGTTCTAATCCAACCATATTTAATAATTCCAATGTTTTCTTATCTATTTCCTCTTCTGATTTACCCATTAGCTTAGGAATTATTTCTATATTTTCTTTTACTGTCATATGAGGAAATAGTCCTGTTTGTTGAATAACATAACCTATGCTTCTTCTTAATTTAATTGGATCCATATCTTTAATATTCTTACCATCTATTAAAATTTCTCCCGATGTGGTTTCTATTAATCTGTTTATCATTTTTAATAATGTTGTTTTACCACAACCACTAGAACCTATTAAAACCACTAAATTTCCTTCATCAATTTTAAGATTAAAGTCCTCAAGGATTACACTATTCTTATAACTTTTCTTTACATTTTTAAACTCTATCATTTTAAACCTCCTTTGAAATACACAAATTCTCCTTTATTTGTAAACAACTTTATTATATATTAAAGTTGTCAGTTAGTCAAAATTTTATGAACATTTCTAATATTTATTGTAAATACTTAATATTATCTATTTTAGGTAAATTATACTTAAATCACCATCATCTGTAGCTTTACCAAGGTTTTTATAAAAAAAGCTAACTAAAGAATATCTCTAGTTAGCTAACTAAATTAATTATTATTTATTTGATTTACAATATACTCACATAATTTATGAGTTATTATTGAATCTTCAATAGATGGATTTGTCTCTTTTCCTTCTTTTACTGAAGTTAGGAAATGATCAATTAAATCTACAAAACCTCTCTTATAAAGAGTATTTTCCCAACCACCATAAGTTGTCTTCACTCGTCCCTTGTTACTAATTTTAAATGAATCTACTAAGTCTTCCACTACATATTTACAGCCTTTTACCATGTACTCTATATTTTCTTCTGTTATACCAGCAGTTCTATTCATTACTCCTATAGCTGTTGTTTTATCTCCTTTAAATGTAACAACTACATTTTTTAGATTATTATTTTCCTTAGAAAAATTAATATCCATCCTCTTAACTTCTTCATCCATTAAAAATCTTAATGTATCAACAACATGTATAAAATCTTCTACAACAAATTTTCTAATATCACCTGGTGGATACTCTCTATTTTTCTCCATAATAATAATATCAGCCTTGCCCTTATTTTTAAGCTCCCTAACCTTTGGACAAAATCTTCTATTAAAACCTACCATAGCAATTAAATTATTTTTCTTTGCAAGCTCTGCTATTTCTGTACTTGTCTTAAGATTGTATGTTAATGGCTTGTCTATATATACATTAACACCCTTATTCAATAACTTTTTAGTTATTTCATAATGACCATCAGCATGAGTGGAAATTATGGCAGCATCAAAATCTTCTTTTAACAAATTATCTAATAGATTATACGCTCTATCTATTTTATATTTATTAGATACCTCTTCTAAGACTTTTTTGTTCCTAGTTGATATCAAAAGCTCAATATCCTCCATAGAAGATAACAGTGGTAAATAAACCTTTTGCGCTATGGCACCTAGTCCAATTATTGCAACTCTCATCTCTAACCCCTTTCGGCTGCCTAAGGCAGCAATTAATAATGCGTAATGCATAATTGATAATTGTTGAAATAATTCAGACAAGCTGAATTATGAAATTTTATAAATTCCAAAGGAATTTATTCCTGTATTTTTTCATTTCGATTTTGCGTCAGCAAAAGAGAATCTTCATTATTTCATTCTTTCATGCCAATTTGCTTCAGCAAAGAGGCTTTTCATTATTTCTAAATTCCGACCTTGGAGGAATTTACACCTTAATTATGCATTGTGCATTACGCATTATGCATTAATCTTTGTGCATTACCCATTTTGCATTATTCATTTATTTATATTAGTCCTAATCTTTTCAGTCCTTTTTCTATTCCTTCATTTTCTACATTTTCTGTTAAATCATAGGCATATTTTTTTAATCTTTCATGGTAATCTCCCATTGCTATTCCGTATTTTACTACTTGGAACATCTCTATGTCATTTTCACCATCTCCAAAGGCATAGGCTTTATCTTTACTTATGTCTAATAAATTTAATAACTGTTCAATTCCATATCCTTTTGTATATTTAGCTTTGTATATTTCGAAAACGCCACCATTGCTTTGGTTTGACATAAAAGCATAATCTTTTTCTTTGAATTTTTCGAAAACTAAATTGAAGGAATTTCCGTCATAGGCTATAGCTATAATCTTGTTAACTTTAACAGTATCTTTGTCCCAATCTTCTCTAAAATTGTTTTTATCTAAATTAGCTGCTTCTAGAAAGCTTGATAGCTTTTCATTTCCAATATCTAAAACATAGTTGTATTCTTGTCCTTCAAGCATATAAACTACATTGTTCTCTTCTAGGAAATCTAATAATTCTTTAAGTTCATCATTGTTTAAAGTTTCATTAAATAATACTTTATTATTTATTTCTAAATAAGCACCATTTGAAGCAACATATCCATTTAAGCCCAAATCTAATAATCCTTTATGAACTGAATTCATTGGCCTCCCTGTTGCTAATACTGTTAAGTAGCCATTTTCTCTTAGCTTTTCTATAGCTAGCTTTGTTCTTTCAGTTGGATCGTATATCTTTTTTGTCCAATCTATTAGGGTTCCGTCTACATCAAAAAATACTATTCCCTTATTATTCATGTTTTTCTCCTTTGCTTTAATTCTACTTATTACTATTATATAATACATATGGAAAATTAAAAGACCTTAAAATACCATTCAGTGGTAATTTAAAGTCTTAAATATTATATTATTTCTTTTATTAAATCTGGAATTTTCAAGTAAATATATGTTATTCACTGATTTAAAGCTTTGGATTATATATTAATTTATAATAACAATTATTATTTTTAATCCTAATACTCTCATATCTATCATCATCTATCTTATTAAAAAATAAGGCATCTCCTTCTAAGTTATTATTAAGCATATCTTCAATATATTTATTTATATTATCAAAATTCAATTCATTCTTATCTACTAACATACTTCTAAATTCATTTAGCTTTGATTCCATAAAATTAAAGTCTTTATTTATATTTGCAATTGATGCTTTATAAGCTATATGTGAATAAGTGTTATCATCTTCTACAATACTCAACTCTACATTTAGTATATCTTCATCAGTAAAATAGCTTACGGTTTCTGCTCCTAATGCTTGTAAATCTTGTAATAAGATTGATGTGTTACCAAAGTGAGCCATTCTACTAATTCTATGTTCTATTGGTTCTTCGAATATTAATTCTAAGGAGTTTTTTTCTGAGAAGTCTTTAACTGAGTTAATTGCTTCTGAATAAACCTTTGCAATAGTACTATTTCTTAATTCTAAATCAATAATATTCTTAGAGTTATCCTCAATATTAACTTCATTTTTTTTAACTATAGTATTTTTCATATCAGTATTTTTTTCTATATTTTTATTGGTATCACTATTATTTTCACTTACTTTTTTAGTATTAGTATCCTTTTCTATAATACTCTTAGTATTTTTATTACATCCAATTAATAATAAACTTAATATAAAAAGAAATAGAATTTTTGTAATTTTCATTACTTCACCTTCTTAACCATATTTTTCCTTATATATAAATTATACATTCTATTTATTTTTTTTTAAATATTCATCTTCTATTTTTATTTCTTTATTTGCAAAATCTTCATCTTCAATTAATTCCTCTTCAAAGCACTCATCCTCAAAATATTCATTTTCCAAATACTCATCCTCAAAATATTCATTCTCCAAATACTCATCCTCAAAATATTCATTTTCTAAATATTCATTTTCTAAATATTCATTATCTATTAATTCTATATTAACCATCTCTTGTACATATTCATCTTCATTAAATTGTCTATTTTCTAATTTCTTAATTTCTTCATTTTTTAGTATTTCCTTATATTTATCCTTTAGGATTTCCTCTGCATCTATTAGTATGTTTTTCTCTAATAATAATATTATATATGCTATAACAACTGGTCCAAATAATAATGAAATCAATGATATTTTTAATAGTTTTACTGCAAATAAAAATGCTATCACTATTGTTATCATTGTTAATGATAAATAAAACTTTTTTATTGTATATTCTATAGCTAGTTTAAAAACATCTAAGGTTTTAGCACTAATTCTAGCTATAATTGGAAAAACATAAAGGCTAACTGCCAATATGAATCCTTTAATTACAATAAATAAGTATAAAATTTTATTTACTCCCATTTTAAGGAAGTATCCCATATCTAAGTAAGCAACTAATAATATTGCACTTATTATTGCTCCTGCAAGTATTCCTTGTAGGAAGTTTAATTTATAGAAGTATAAAAAATCCTGAGGAGCATTAGTTTCTTTTCCCTTAATAACTCTACCTAGTACTGAAAATACTGTTGATATAGCTGGTCCTACTATAACTGCTAAAATGGCTACAATGTAAATAGATATGTCATTTCCTAAAGCTAGGCAGTATATTAAAAAAGGTGATATTGCTATTAAAAAATATATATTTGTAATTAAAATATATATTAGTTTCTTTGTAGAAAAATAGCCCTCAGTACTTTTCAAATTATTATTGCTCATATTAATTCTCCCCTATTTTTCTAATTCTTTTCTTTAATACTTTTACTGAATTATCAAAATATTTTCCATAAAAAGTATATATTAAATCCATTTTAATCCATAAATATAATTATGTAAATATTTGGTCCCCTGGGGTGCAATAATTTACATTTACTTAAATTGTTTATATTCCCCCTACTTTCCTGTATAATAAAGGAAATAAAATTATAAAGGAGAAACTAAATGTATTATTATAAATTAACTAATAATGCTGATTTTGAAATTACTTATAAAAGATATATTAAGAAAACTCTCTTAAAGGGTAGTTTAACTCTTGTTTTTATAGTTAATATTGGTTTGTTTTTATTATCAATCATAGTATTAAAAGCTTTAGAGTTACAAATGGAAATCCTCTCATCTATAATTACCTTAACTTTATTATTAGAATTCTTTATATTCCTTGTATCTTACAGAAATGAATGTAAAAAGTTATTAACTTCTGTGCCTAATGACGAAGTAAATATCTCCTTTGCTGAAGAAGGAATTTATTTTGAAAGTGCTGATGTATCAAAACATATTAACTGGAAAGCAGTAAGTAATGTTATTGTAGATAATGATAGTTTAAGATTGCATTATAAGCTTATTGGACTACCTGGAAACTTATTTTATTTAAAATTCTTTGATGTTGATGCAGAAGAATTAATTAATGATATTGAAAAATATATTAAGGTAAGGAGGATTAAATAATGGAATTTGAATATAAGCCAAGTGATTATAGAATTAGCTTCAGAGAGTATTTTAGGTATTTAAATACAACCTCTCCAGTTATTACTCTATACCTAAAGACCATTTTAGCTCCTTATTTAATACTTGCATTTTCCTTAATTACTTATATATTATCTGAAGATTATAGATATCTTCCTTATTTAATCCCGTTTATTATTGTATTTTCTGCCCTTCTTCTTTTATTATTTTTACTAATAATTAAATTAAGAAGAAAGAGAGCAATAAAAAACACTAAATTATTTTGTGATATTGAAAGTACCTTTTACTTTACTATAGAAGATGGTTATTTAATAAGAGAAAATGAATTTAGTTCTATGAAAATTAAATTAAGTGAAATTGATAATATTATTCTTTTAAAACATGGATTAATCTTATCTGTTAAAAATTCAAAGGTGTCTCCCTTTATCCCAAAAACTGCTTTGCCTATTTCCTTAGAAGAATTTCTAGCATTACTTATTAATGAAAATAATTCTCTTATTGTAAAAGATGAATTTAAAAGGTTAAAGAATAGAAATAAAAAGTTATATGCTATTTTTATATTTACTATTTTATTATCCTTTATTTCTAGCTTTTTCATTGGAAAATATAATTTTACAAGGTATCCTTTAATACCTAATAATGATTTAATTAAGCAAAATGATGATACTTATCTTTATGAAAATGAAGATATAGGAATTTCAATAAACTTTCCAAGTAACTGGGAAGATAAGTTTGGAATTGAAGAAAAGCCTGATAGAATAAATGTTTATTACCTTGTAGATGGAAAGCAAAGTCATGATACTACTTTATTGTTTTCAATAAGAGGATTAGGAGCTATTTTTGATAACCTTACTCTTAATGTTATTAAAACTGAAGGTCTATATTTATTTATTGGTCCTACTAAGATAAACCTAATAAATGGTTCAAAGGAACATTTAGAATATATGGATCTTTATAAAGATATAGAAAAACTAAAAATAATAGAAAATGACTATTACCATATTTAAATTAAACATCCTTATTCTTGTATTATTTTTCAATAAGTGGTAGACTATAAGTATACAAATTATTAACAATAATTATATTAATTTTACAAGTTATATTTTCTTATTATTTCATTAAAAAAATAAATTTATATTAGAACTGCTAATATTGAATCATCTACCAGAGTTGAAGCTATGTTAGTAAAGACTAAAGAAATTAATTATTATGATTCTATATAAGCAAAGGCAGTCTAAAGGACTGCCTTTGTCTATTTATTTAATAAATTTTTAGAATTTATCTGCTTTAGATAATAAAGAGGGGTGAAAAAATGAAATATAAATCAAGACTATCCTTAGTCTTAATAATTATTTTATTAATTTCTACTCAAGATAAAATAGCTATTGCAGACCCACTTCAGCAACAGCTACAGGAATACAATGAAAGTATAAAAGAAGATACTTATAAATTAAGTACCTATGAAGCTCAATCAGAAGAATTAAGACTCTCTATTCAAGAATTAGATAGCAAAATAGAAGCTGCAATGTATAGACAAGCTGCCCTTGAAGAAGAAATAAGTGTAATTAATAACTCTATACATGAAAGTAAACTAAAAATTGATCAATACACTGAAGAAATAGCAAAAAGAGAAGCTAATAAGAATGTATTTGTACGTAGCATGTACAAATTCGGGGAATTATCTTATGTTGATGTTATTTTTAAATCTGATAATGTATTTGATGCAGCCTATAATTTTTATAACTACTCTGCTTTAGTTAATTCTAGCAAAAAGAATATAGAAGAATTAGATAAACTAAAAAAAGATTTAATAAATGAAGAAGAAGCCTTAGAAGTAAAGAAAATGGAATTAGAGGCAGCTAATAATGAAGCAAAATCTATTGTTGATGATATGACATCTATGCAGAATGAACAACAAGAAAAATTAAGTGAATTAAATATAATTCAAGCTAATTTATCTGAAAAAATAGAAAGTGAAAAAGCAGCTGTTTCAAGTATAACTGCTGAATTAGAAGAGCAAAGAGTTCAAGCTGAACTTGAAAAACAAAGACAAGAGGAAGCTAGAATACAAGCAGAGGAAGAATCTAAAAGACAAGAATCTTCTCAAGACAGTTCGAAAAGTAATTCTATTGAACCAAATAGAGGTAGCTATGAAGAAAATGAAAGTACAAACTATCCAATAAGTAGCTATTCTGCTTCTGAAATTGTGGCTTATGCTAGTCAATTCCAAGGTGTTCCATATGTTTGGGGTGGTACAACTCCTAATGGATTTGATTGCTCTGGATTAGTCCAATATTGCTATAAACAATTTGGATATTATCTTCCAAGAGTATCTCAAGACCAACAAAACTTTGGAACAGATGTAAGTTTATCTGAGCTTAGAACAGGTGACTTAGTATTTTGGGGAAGCCCAGCTACTCATGTGGCTTTCTATATTGATGGAGGTTATATACTTCATGCCCCTAACACAGGAGATTATGTAAGAATACAACCAATAAATTTAAGCAATATAACATCTGCAAAGAGAATTATTAATTAATAAATAAATTATAATTACACATACTAAGTGTAACTTCATTATATAATGGCACATCTCCCCCACTAGGGATGATATGCTGCTGTCACAAAGTATTTGTAAGGTATTGTGTGGCAGCTTTTTTCCAGTTTTTGGTCCCCTGGGGAAATAGAATTTCCCCAGGGGACCAATTTTTTACAGTAGCTTACTTAGTACATAATCTACTTCTATATTTGTTGTTACAAGAAGTCCTTCTTCATCTACATCAAATAAATGATTATGATGCTCTGCAGCAGTATTTGAGTTACATGAATTCCTAGTTCCTACATGAATATATGTGCCTGGTACTTCTATTAGGAATTCTGCAAAGTCATCTGCTCCTAATCTCTTTGGAGCGTTAGTTATTACATTTTCTTCACCCACAATAGTGTTAGCTATACCTGCTACTTCTTTACTAACTTTTTCATCATTTATAAGTGGTGATGCATAATCTTTAAATTCTACTGACACTTCTGCTCCATATATTTCTCCAATGGATTTTGCTATTTTCTCTACATTTTTATTAGTCTTTTCCCTTGTTTCAAAGGAGAAGGTTCTTGTAGTTCCCTTTAGTACAACCTCTTCAGCTACTGCATTATAAATTGTTCCCCCACTAATTACACCTACCCCCACAACTACTGTATCAACAGGATCTGTTTGTCTACTTACTATTGATTGTAGATTTAATACAATTTGACTTGCAATATATAAGGCATCTACTGATAAATGTGGTACAGATACATGGCCTCCTTTTCCTTTAACTATTATTTTAAAATAATCACAAGAAGCAGCTATAGGTCCACTTGTTACTGATACTTGTCCAACATCTAAATGAGAGGATACATGTGCCCCAAGTATTACTTCCACTCCATCTAATGCCCCTTCTTGAATAAATATCTTTGCACCTTGTCCAATTTCTTCTGCTTGTTGGAAAAATAATCTTACTTCTCCCTTTAATTCTGATTCTCTTTCCTTTAATATCTTTGCTGCTCCTAAAAGACTAGATGTATGAGCATCATGACCACAAGCATGATGATATCCTTCATTTTGTGATTTATATTCTACATCTTTATCATCTGGAACTTTAAGAGCATCAATATCTGCTCTTAAAGCTATTACTTTATTTGTTTCAGTATTACCTTTTATTATTCCTAAAACCCCTGTTTCCCCAACTCTCTTATGAGGAATATTTAATTTATCTAATTCCTCTTCAATTTTTTTTGCTGTTTTATATTCCTTTAAACTAACCTCTGGATATTTATGAAATTCTCTTCTTAGAGAAATAATATAATCTTTTTCCTTTAATACATAATCCTTTATACTCATTAGTTGCCCCTCCTTTTGCTATTTCCAAGTTGGTAAATAAGCACCCTTATATTGTTCTTTTATTACATTTGCTACTTCCTCAGTTCTATATGCATCTACAACTTTTTTATAAGTTTCATTATCCTTATCTTCTGTTCTTGCAACAATTATATTAATATATGGATTGTCACTACCTTCACTAGTTTTTTCTAAATATATAGCATCTGAACTTGGATAGAATCCTGCATCAACAGCGTGTCCACCATTTATAAATGCAGCAGCTACATCATCTAATAATCTTGGTGTTTGTGCAGCTTCCACTTCTACAAATTTTATATTTTTAGGATTTTCAGTAATATCACTTAAAGTTGGTGTATATCCTGCTGCTTCATTTACCTTTATAACTCCTGCTGTTTCTAACACTTTAAGAGATCTTCCTCCATTAGTTGCATCACTAGGTATTGCAATAGAATCCCCATCCTTTAATTCATCTAAGGATTTTATTTTATTTGAATAAACTCCAAGAGGAGCAATTATTGTTTCCCCTATAACTGATAAATCAAAGCCTCTATCTTCAATGTCCTTATTTAAGAAAGCATAGTGCTGGAAGGAATTCAAATCTATTTCTTTATCTGCTAAAGCTTGATTAGGCTGACTATAATCTGAAAAAGTTACAAGTTCTAATTTTATACCTTCTTCCCCAAGTTTCTTTATTACAGGTTCCCATTGGTCTGTATTTTCCCCAACTAATCCAATTTTAATAACCTTGTTTTCCTCTTTAGATTCCTTAGCTTCTGCTACCCCACAGCCTGCTAATGATAAAATTAATACTCCTGATAATATAAGATTTAATAATTTCTTTGTTTTCATATTTAAACTCTCCTTTTCATTTATTGCTTATTGCTTAATGTGTTGTTTTTTTAATTATTATATTTCCTGCCCCTTGAATTATATTTACAAAAATAAGTAGTATTATTACAGTTACAAAGGTAATATCTACTTGATATCTTTGATATCCATATCTTATAGCTAAATCACCAAGGCCCCCGCCCCCTACTGATCCTGCCATAGCTGTTAGTCCTACTAAACTTACAAAGGTTATAGTGGTTGCCCTTACTATATTAGGTATACTTTCTTTTAAATAAACTCTAAAAATTATTTCAAAAGGTGATGACCCCATGGCTTCTGCTGCTTCTATTATTCCCTTATCAACCTCTGATAAAGCACTTTCTATTTGCCTTGCAAAGAAGGGAATAGTTCCTAATACTAGTGGCACAAAGGAGCCCTTTGTTCCAATGGCAGTTCCTACTATTAATCTTGTTAGTGGAATTGCTGCTGCTAGTAAAATAATAAATGGAATTGATCTTGTAATATTTATTATTTTTTCTAGAACATAATATATAGCTTTATTTTCTAGTATATTTCCTTTCTTAGTTACAACTAAAACTACTCCTAATAGAATTCCTATAAAGAAGGAGATACCACCTGCCACTAAAATCATAAGTAAAGTGTCCAAAGTAGCATTATAAATTTCTGGTAGCTTTGTTATTGCATTAGGCAATAATTTTTGTACTAATTCTGCCATCCTTAATTACCTCCACTTCTACTTTATTTTCTTTAAGATACGCTATAACCTTATTAACTTGAGCTTCCTCACCTCTAATAATTACTATAAGCCCTCCAAGTGGCTGTTCTTGAATTATTTCTATATTCCCAAATATAATGCTTGTATCCACATTGAATTCTCTAGATACTATTGAAATTATTGGCTCACTTGTACTATTTTCTAAATATTTAAGTTTTAATATTTTCTCATTTTCCTTTATATCTACCACTGAAGATTCTTCTTTAATTAAGTCATAAATATTAGTTAATAATGAAGTGCTATCTATAAAGTTCTTTGTTATATTTTCCTTTGGCTCTGAGAATATTTTAAATATATTCCCTTCTTCAACAACTCGTCCATTTTCCATTACAGCAGCTCTTGTACATATTTCTTTCACCACTTGCATTTCGTGAGTTATTATTACTATTGTTATTCCAAACTTTTTATTTACCTCTTTTAGAAGTCTTAATATGGATTTTGTAGTTTGAGGATCTAAGGCACTAGTTGCTTCATCACAAAGTAAAACCTTTGGATCATTTGCTAAAGCCCTTGCTATTCCCACTCTTTGCTTTTGTCCCCCACTTAGCTCTGATGGATATACCTTTGCTTTATCTTCTAGCTCAACTAATTTTAATAAATCATTTACCTTTTTATTTATCTCTTCCTTTGAGTATCCCTTTCCCTTAAGTGGATAAGCTATATTCTCAAAGACAGTTCTAGATTTCATAAGATTGAAATGTTGAAATATCATTCCTATCTTCTTTCTTTCAGTCCTAAGCTCCTTATTAGATAAAGTGCTAAGTTCCTTTCCATCTACAATTACTTCACCACTAGTTGGCTTTTCTAAGAAATTAATGCATCTTACTAAGGTGGATTTTCCTGCCCCACTAAAACCAATAATTCCATAAATCTCACCTTCTTTAATATTAAGTGTTACATCCTTTAAAGCTTCAACTTCCCCAGCTTTAGTACTATAAGTTTTGTTTAGATTTTTTAATAAGATCATAATTTTCCCTCCTTTAACTATAAAAAATTATAAAAAATAAGCTAGATGTTATATTCTTCGCTCCGTCGCAAGCTCCAAGTCGCTAGAATATAACATCTAGCTCATTGAGCACTAAAGGAAAGGAATTTATAAAAAATTATACCTAGGGTAATATTTTTATAAATTCCTGTAAAATAAAAAAACTGCTTTCCTAAAAAATAAGAAAGCAGTGTAGTAAACACTTATTCAGTTCTAATCTTTCAGACGCAGTAGTCACTGCAGGAAATAGTACTATCGTACAAATGAAGAATGTAAAATGTAAAATGAAGAATTATGGTAGTATTTCATTCTGAAATACTTAAATTAATGCTTCTTAAAACTACTTTCAGTAGTTTTATCTTACTTATACATTATGCATTTGGCACATCTAACTTTGCATACTCATTGCAATAATTTCGGTATCATAATTTTAAAAATTATTTAAAATTAATTACTTCATTCTTTCATTTCTTCATTTCTTCATTTTATAATAAAAATAAATTCTGAAAAAATTTAAAACTTAATTATGCATTGTAGTGTGCGTAGCACTTCGACTTCCTTGGGCCAGTCCCTCCGTCTTTCATGATAAATCTATTTAATTATTAATAGTATTTTAACTATACATTTCCTATATGTCAATAAAAAGTTTCATTTTTTTGCACTTTTTCTTTTTAAAATTTTAGTACTTAATAATCCTAAAGCTATAATAGATAAAATTAAATAAACTAAACCAAAGACTTTTATTCCATAATTACTATATAATTCACCTGTTGTTAGGTTTAAAATACTTGGCAAAATAGTGGCAGAAAGTGAGTTCATTAATATAAATGCTATAACTTGCTGTTCTGGAGATACAATGTCACCAACTATTTTATTTTGTATTTGCAATACTATTCCTGTTACTATTCCATGAAGCATGGTTATAATCAAGATTATTATATAGGAATTTGTAAAAATCATTATTGCCCATCTAAAGGTAAGAACTATAAGAGATATTAATAGGGCTATATCTGTTCTTTCAAAGAATTTAATTTTCTCATATGTTAATAGGATAACAACTTCAAATATAACCATCAAAAAAGGAATAAGACTTATAATTGCATCTGATATCTTTAAGTCTATTAATATTATTTGAATTCCATACCACGCAGCAGAATTTTGGGTACCCCAAATAATTGAGATTATTATTAAATACTTTAAGTACTTTTTATTTTTCACTAACTCCAATATAGATTTAAAAAGTCCTTTTTTATCTTTTTTGCTTCTTTCTGTTTCTTCTATAAGGTCTTCTTCATCTTCTGAAAGTTTATTAAGTAAAAAATTGCTAAGTATTATTAAAATAATTCCTACTATTATGGCTAAATAAATGCCTCCAAGCTTTATTGTTATTGGTGCGATTATCCCTGCAAGGCCAAATCCTATAGTTAACATTACTCTAATTTTCCCATAAGAACCTTCATTATATTTTGATATATTTAATAAATACTTATCATTTAGCGTTCCTCCAGGCTGTAGTAAAATACTTCTTACTAAATTAACTATAAAAAATAAAAGAAAATTATTTATTAAAGTTAATATAATCATAGTAGCTACATTGGACAAGTTAATAAACTTACTAATCTTAATTACATCTTTATATTTATCTAGTATACTTCCCCAGATTAAAAATAAAGGAAGTACTATTAATGGCGTTGTTCCTATAATAAAACTAATTTCCCTAGCATCAAATCCCTTTATAAAACTTAGAAATATTACAAAAACACTTCCAATAATATTACCTCCTAGTGAAGAAACAAGAAGATATTTTGAAAACTTCTTAGAAAGAGAGTCCATAAAAATCCTCCTTTTTATAAATACTCAGTTATTAGTATCATCTTTTATAATTAAAAAATTCACTTAACTGAATATTTATAAAAATTACATGCTGATTTTCATCCACTCCTCCATTACATTTTCTAACTCTAAGCTCAATTCTTCCTTTTTAAAAAACAGCTTATTTAATTCTTCATAATTCATTGTTTGATCTGCCATAGTTTCTTCAATATGTCTAATTTCCTCTTCAAGACTTTTAATTCTTCCTTCTAGTCTTTTTATTTCATTTTCTTTCTTTTTTACTTCATCTACTTCTTTTTTCTTTTTTTGTTTTTTTATTTCTTTAGGCTTCTCAATAATATTACTCTCTTTTTCTAGCTTTAATTTATCTTGCATTTCCTTATAGTAATCATAGTTTCCAAGATAACTTTTAAATTTATAATCCTCAATAGCAATAACTCTTTCACTAATTTTATTAATAAAATACCTATCATGGGATATAAAGAAAATAGTACCCTTAAACTCCTCTAAAGCTTCTTCAAAGGTTTCTATTGAATCAATATCAAGATGATTAGTTGGCTCATCCAATATTAATAAATTTATATCTTCATATAACAACATAGAAAGCTTTAATCTTATTCTTTCTCCTCCAGATAAGGCTTTAACTTTTTTAAATACACTATTACCAAAGAACATAAACTTAGATAAATACTGCCTTGCCTGGCCTTCTAATATAGAAATGTTATCTCTAAAGTCTTGAAGTACAGTATCATCCTCATTATTAAAAGTAATGACCTGCGGTAAATATCCTAACCTTACATTGGCACCTAGCTCTACTATGCCTTTATCTGCTGCCTCTTCTCCTAGTAACACTCTTAAGAAGGTTGTCTTTCCACTACCATTAGGCCCAATTAAAACAACTCTTTCTTTAAAGTTAACTAATAAAGCAGCTTCATTAAAAATAGTTTTATCATTATAGCTTTTACATAAGCCCTCTGCTTTTATAGTTTCATTTCCTGATCTTTCACTACTTTTAAAATTTAGCTTCATAGTCTTATTTTCAAGCTTTGGCTTCTGTACCTCGTCACTATTTTTCATTTTTTCAAGTCTTTTCTCCATACTAGCGGCTCTTTTAAAGAACTTACTATTATCTGCTCTTATTGCCCAATCTCTAAGTTCTTTTATAGTGTTTTCCATACTCTTTATTTCTTTTTGCTGCTCTTTATAATTATGCATTTCTTCAATAAGCTTTTCTTCCTTTTGCTTAACATAGCTTGAGTAGTTTCCCTTATAGGTTTTACTTTCCATATCTTCTATTTCTATAATTTTACTTACTACATTATCTAAGAAATATCTATCATGAGAAACTATAATTACAATCCCCTCATATCTCTTAAGATATCCTTCAAGCCATTCAATAGAATCCATATCTAAATGATTTGTAGGTTCATCTAATAATAAAATATCTGGATTATCCATTAATATTTTCCCTAAAATAACGGTAGTTTTTTCACCACCACTTAACAAATTAAAGTCCTTATCTAAAAAGCCTTCTGTAAACTTTAACCCAGTGCATATTCTTGCTAGTTTCTCTTCTGTATTGTATCCACCCATAACTTCATAGCTTTGAAGTAAATTACTATATCTTTTTAAGGTTCTTTCTAGTTCTTCCTCTTTTAAAAGCTTCATTTCCTCTTCTAATTCATGCATTTGTTCTTCTATTTTATAAACTTCATTAAAGGCCATTTTTAACACATCAATAACCTTAATGCCATCTTCATACTGTGGAATTTGCTCTAAATATGCTGAGGTAGCCCCACTAGGCATATTAATAAAGCCTTCATCATAGCCAGGACTAGTAGCCCCTGGATATCCAACACAATAATCCATTGGCAATATTCCTGCAATTAACTTTAGGATAGTACTTTTACCACTACCATTAACTCCAACAATACCAACCTTTTCTCCAGAATAAATTTGAAAATTAATATTCTTAAGAACAAGAGTTGCTTCCATATATTTTTTCACATTAATTAATGATAATTCAAACATAAACACGCCTTCTTTCTCTCTATATTAAGGCTCTAAAGAAAAAAGCATAAATATTTAAAACAAAAAAACTGTAAGAAGATTTAATCTCCCTACAGTCTAAAATAACAATGTTAACATAGTCTCTACAATAGCAATACTCTAACTAATTATATGTAATATAAACTATAAGAAATAACAATAAAAAATCTTATGATAAATTATAATACTATAATTAAAGAATACCTATTTGAAATATATAAAAACTATAATACTTGTATTTAGTAATGTAAGTTACCTTCTAAATGCTTTCTTCTATAAAGAGCATAACAATAAAACCTATTAACTAGGTAAATTTTTACTCATTATAAAATAAATATAAAATTAAAAATTAATTTATATTAGCAATTAGCTGGTGTCATAACTTACATTCCCCCTTCAACTCTTTTATATATTGTATCATACTTCATTTTAACTTAAAATAAGTATTTTACATTTTATTGCATATAATCCTTTTTATGTTCCCCTGGGGATTAAATCTCTAGGTATTGTGATTTATATAAATTATAGTATAGGCCTTCTTTTTTAAGCAGCTCTTGATGAGTACCTTCTTCTAAGATTTTCTTATTTCCTATAAACATTATTTTATCTGAATTAATTATAGTTGACAGTCTATGGGCTATTACAAAGGATGTTCTTCCCTTTAATAATTCTTCTATTCCCTTTTGTAATAAAGCCTCTGTTTCTGTATCTATACTTGCTGTTGCTTCATCTAAAATTAGTATTTTAGGATTTGATAGTAACACTCTAGCAAAGGATATAAGTTGCTTTTGTCCAACTGATAATCCAGTTCCTTGCTCATTTAATTCAGTGTAATACCCATTATTAAAGTCCTTTATAAAGTCATCTGCTCTTACTATTTTAGCAGCTTCTATTACTTCTTCATCAGTGGCATCTAACCTACCATATCTTATGTTGTCCATTATAGTTCCAGAGAAAACAAATGGATCTTGAAGCATAACTCCTATTTCTTTTCTTAAAGATTTTAGTGTTACATCATTTATATCTATTCCATCAACTAGAATTTCTCCAGACTTTATTCTATAAAATCTTGAAAGTAAATTAACTATTGTAGTTTTTCCTGCCCCTGTAGGTCCAACTAAAGCTATTTTTTCCCCAGCTTTAACTGTCATATTTATATTTTCTAAAATAGGCATATCTTCTTCGTATTCAAAATACACATTTTTAAATTCTACCTTACCATTAATATCTTTAATCTCTATAGCATCACTTGCATCATACTCTGGTTTTTCATCCATAGCTTCAAATATTCTTTCTAAGTAAGCCATTGCATTAATTAAGGTATTATAGAAGTTTCCTATGTTCATTATTGGAGCCCAGAATATCCATACATATGAAATAAAGGCTGCTATTAATCCTAAGGAAACTGAATCTCTAAATATTAAGATTCCAAAGATATAAATTAAAGATATTGATGCTACTGAAATAATATCAATACTTGGCCAAATTAGAAAATTAAATCTAACTGCCTTCATCCAGGAATCACTATTTTCAAAGCAAAGTTCCTTGAAAGTCTCCATACTTTCCCTTTTTCTTGAGAAAGATTGTGTTACTCTTACACCACTTATGCTTTCATGAATATACGCATTTAGGTTTGATTGCTTTGCACTTAATCTTTGGAAAGCCCTTCTTTGTGCATTTTTTATAGACATCATTACTATCATAAGTATAGGAATACCTATTAAAGTAACTAAGGTTAGCCTAATACTTAGGAATGACATAAAGACTATTGCCAATACTAAGGTAACCATATCTGCAATTAAATTTACAAAACCATTAGATAATATATCACTAAGTGAGTTAATATAGTTAACTACCCTTACTAATATCTTTCCATGAGGTCTTGAATCATAATAATTAAAAGGTACATATTGTAGATTTTTAAATAAATCATATCTCATATCTACCAATATATTTTGTCCCACATTTCCCATGGTCTGCATTCTATGCTTCATAATTATTGCTATAGCTATAAATATCATTATATATAAAACTGATATTAAAGCTAAATTCTTAATATCCTTATTTGGTATAAAGTTATCTAATGCTAATTTAATTATTACTGGTCCTAATAAGGCAAGTGAACTTGAAATTAACATTAAAATAACTGAAGCTGTTATTTTAGTTTTATAGGGTTTCATATATTTTAGTAATCTTTTTAAATAGTCTAAATTAAAGCCTGCTTCTAATTCTTCATCTACATCATATTTATTTCTAGCCATTTATACCCCTCCAATCCTTGTATCTATATTGCCATATTGAGTATAAAATATATTTGAATAGTATCCACCCTTTTGTACTAACTCATTATGAGTTCCTCTTTCTACTATTTCTCCATTATCTAATACTAAAATTAAATCTGCTTGCTTTAATGAAGAAATTCTATGGGCAATTATAAATGTAGTTTTCTTTTCTTTCATGTTCTTTAACTCATGTTGTATTTTCTTTTCTGTTTCCATATCAACAGCAGAAGTTACATCATCTAGGACAAATATTGTGGCATTTTTCATCATTGCTCTTGCTAATGACACTCTTTGCTTTTGTCCTCCTGATAGTCCTACTCCTCTTTCCCCTACTATAGTTTCATAACCTTCATCAAGACCTTTTATAAAATCATGCGCCTGTGCCCTTTTAGAAACTTCTTCTACTTCAGGGAAACTTGCCTTTGGATTACCGAAGGCTATATTATCTTTAATGGTATCTGAAAATAGGAATATATCTTGCATAGCTGTTGCAATATTTCCTCTTAAAATATCTAAATCTATATCCTTTATATTAATTCCATCAATATAAATATCACCTTCTGTGGCATCATAAAATCTTGAAAGCAAATTAATTATAAGAGATTTACCTGAACCTGTATGTCCAACTAAGCCAACTGTTTGTCCAGCTTCCACCTTAAAGGAAATATTATTTATTACCTTTCTACCTTCTAATGTTAAACTTACATTTTTAAATTCTATATTACCTTCAAACTTGTTAACATTATAAACATTATTCTTATTTATAATGATACTTTCTGTATTTATTAACTCCATAATTTTAGCTGAAGATGCTATAAATCTTTGAGCATCATTAATTAAATATCCACTCATTCTCATTGGGTTATTTAATGCCCATAATAAGCTACTAAAAATAATAAGTTCTCCAAAAGTCATCTTTCCTAATGCAACTAAAATTCCACCTACTAAAATCATAATTACAGAAAGGCTGTTAGATAAGAATTCAAGCTTAGGAATATATTTTTTAGTAACATTTATAGTATCAAGATTTCTATTTTTATAATTCTCATTTTCTCTAGTAAATTTATTAACTTCAAAATCCTCTCTTCCAAAGGCTCTTACTACTCTATTACCACTTATATTTTCTTGAACCACTGAATTTAATTTTGAATAAGCTTCTCTTATATTATAAAAGGTTGGTGAAATTTCCTTACTCATTTTAAAAGTTAAGAATCCAATCATTGGTGCAATTAAAAGCATAAATAGAGTTAAAATCCAGTTTACATACATCATTGCAATAATAGCAAAACTAAAGGTTGTTACAGCTGATAAAATATTATAAACAACCCAAGCAATAAAATGTCTTATGGCATCAGTATCTCCTGTCATTCTTGCCATAATGTCTCCAGTTTTTACTCTACTATAGAAATTAACATCTAAGTTTAAGAGTTTATCATATAAATCTGTTCTTATTTTAAATAGAACATCTTGTGAAATGTGTTCTAAAAGCATTTGATAGCTAAAGGTTATAATACCTTTAATGGCTACAATAGATATCATTATCGAAACAAGAGGAATAAGTAATGATGTTTCACCATTTCCAAAAACTCTATCAATAATTCTACCTGTAATAAATGGATTTATCATATTAATTGCTGAAGTCATTAATACTAAGAACAACGCAAAGAAATAGTTAAATTTGTGCTTTTTTAAATAGCTAAATATCCATTTTATGCTATCCATAATCTAGCCTCCTTTATATTGTTTATTTATAATTTTTAATTTTAATAGTTAAATATCTTTTAAAAATTTAAATAATATATTTCTCCTATATAAATTATTTCTATGTAAGATTATAGCTAAGTTATTGAAAATAAAAATGTATTATATTAAACTTTAAATGTATATTATTATACATTTAAAAGTAACATTTTATTAGGGGGTATTGATATGAGCAAAATATATACAAGCATAGACAATTATAATCCTCAAATTCTTTTTGTAATTGATGGATCTTGTTCCCCTGAAATCCCTACTCCAGAAACTAATTATCACTGCCATAATGATTTTGTTGAACTTTCCTTTATAACTTCTGGTTCAGTAGATTATTTAATTGAAGGTGAAAAATATACCTTGAGAAAGGGACAAGTTTTAATATCTAATCCAGGAGTTTATCATAGAGAGCTTTTTCATTCTAATACCAGATGTAATGAGCTTCATATTGGAGTAACTAATTTAAACTTATATAGTAACTCTAAAAAGGACTATATTGATGTTGGAGATAAAAATGTTTTAACCTTAGTTAAATACAAGGATGATATTTTAAAAACTTGCTTAGAAATATCTGATGAACAAAAGGATTATAATAATAGTTCTCCCTTTATTCTAAAAGCTCTAGTAATGAAATTATTAATCCTCTTACATAGGGAGATAAATGAAGAATCTCCTAATTCTGATTCCCATGAAGTTTCTTTTAAATCTCGTGAGAAAAAAGAGTTAGTTGAAGGAATAACTAAATATTTAAATGAGAATTATGTAAAAGATATATCCTTATATACACTTTCAAAAAATATGTATTTAAGTCCTGTTTATATATCTAAGATATTTAAAGAGATAATGGGTGATTCACCTATTAATTATTTAATACAAATAAGGCTTGCCAAATCAAAGGAGTTATTAGAAAATACAAAGCTTTCAATAAAAACTATAGCCAAGATGGTGGGATACGATGATCCTTATTATTTTAGTAAGCTTTATAAAAAGTATTATGGAGTTTCACCAAATAAAACAAGGGTTAACCTACGGTAATGTAAAATGAAAAATTAAGAATGTAGAATTAAGGTGTAAATTCCTCAAAGGTCGGAACTTAGAATAATGAATAATGCATAATGCACAATGCATAATTAAGGTGTAAATTCCTTCGGAATTTAGAAAAATGAAAGAATGAAGAAGGAATGAAAAAATGAAGTTTCTCTTTTGCTGACGCAAAATCAAAATGAAAAAATGAAGAGCCTCTTTGCTGAAGCAAAATTGGCATGAAAGAATGAAATAATTAAGGAATTTTAAATTTTATAACTCAGCTTGTCTGAGTTATTTCCACAATTATGCATTATGTATTGTCAATTATGTATTGATTAAAGTGTATTTATTAAAAGTCCAAGAATTTAAAACCTTGGACTTTAGTTCGTTATATAAGAACATAAGGCATTAACGTTATTCAAAACTTTCTTTAAATATTGTTTTTAATTTAGGCCCAACTCCATCTTTTATAACTTTTTTTAAAACAATTAATAAGTAGTATTATAAAATTGTTCTTTACTAATGTATTGTAACTTCAACTAGCTCTACGTTTTCCAATATAAAAACATATAAATATTAAAAATAACTCTAAGGAAAATGATAAATTAGATATGTTACAACCAAAAATATAATATATACAATAATAGACTTAGTATAATTTTTATTATATATTTATTTGGAATATAATTCCACAAATATAAAAAAATTATATATCTTCTCCAAAAAAACTATTAATATTAAAATTAAATAAATCCAAGAAATAAAAGAAAAAAACTCCCTTCGGAGTTTTTGAAAATTAAATAATTATTGATTAAACTTCATATAGCCTGAGCTATTTCTACACTTCTATATTCTTATTTAAAATTTATGAGCAAATAGATATTGATTCTTCTATTTTATCTCTATCTTCATTAATTTTATTCTTTCTACTTTCCCAAGCTAAATATCCAAAACATATTATTATTGAAACAAATGTTGAAATAGGTGCTGCAAAACCAATTTCATAAAGGGTAACCCCTTCTATTTTACTTATTATATATGTTAATGGAATCCTAAACATAAAGGTTGCAACTAGACTATGAGCAAGTGAAATTGTTGATTTTCCTTGTCCACTAAAATATCCATTCATACAAAATACAAAACTAACCATAATACAATCAATAGAAAAAGACATTAAGTATTGGCTAGCTACTTTAATAACTTCTGAATCCTTTGAAAAAATAGCTGTTAATTTTTCTGGACTTATTTGAGAATAAACTGCAGCAATAATTCCAAATATTAATGAATATATTATTCCATAATACAGAACCTTCCTTGCTCTTTTAGTTTTTCCTGCTCCAATATTTTGTGCTGCCATTGCAGAAACTGCTGATGCAAAAGCTGTTGGTGGCAACATTGCAAATATAATAAGCTTTTCTACTACTCCAACTGATGCTGATGCTATTACCCCCATAGTATTTATTACAGAAGTTATAATTAAAAATGATATATTTACTAATGCATCCTGTAAGGCTAATGGGAATCCAACAATTAATATATATTTACAGGATTCTCTATCTAACTTAAAATGCTTTCTTTTAATTTCAAAGGAAAATCCTTTCTTCCACATATAAATTATAGCTATTATAAAACTTATAGCTTGTGCAGAAATTGTAGCTATCGCAGCTCCTACAGCTCCAAAATTAAATACACCAACTAAAATAATATCTACAGCTATATTTATCACACATGCTATTAATACAAAGTATACTGGAGTTCTTGAATCTCCTATTCCTCTAAATATTGCACTAACTGCGTTATATCCTATAATAAATGGAATACCTAAAGAGCAAATTATTATATATTGTCTTGTATACTCTACAGCTTCAATAGGTGTATGCATTACAGAAATGGCTGAATCAGTAGCTAATAGCATTATTGGTGTTAATATTAAAGCAAATATTATAAATAAAATGCTTAATGATCCAATTGCCTTTGATACACCTTCATTATTTTTCTCTCCTACACACTTTCCAATTAATACTGTAGCTCCCATTGAAATCCCTAAAATTATACCAGTTATAGTTTGCATTACTTGGCTTCCAATAGCAACTGCTGAAACTGCTGATGAATCTGAAAACTGTCCTACCACAAATAAGTCTGCTGCCCCATATAATGCTTGTAATAAACTTGCAAATAGAAGTGGCATTGCAAATTTTAATAATGTTGTGCTAATTTTACCCTGTGTTAAATTACTCAAATCTAATGTCCTCCTAAGCTTATTTTAGTCTATCTGATGTATAATTTTTAAATATGATTTAATTGTAATTTACCCCTAAATCAAAAAAGCTGGATAAGTTAGTAAGCCATTGCTTACCATCTTATCCAGCGCATAATTCTAAAAAATTATTACACCCTCCGATGAACAAATTTATTTTACAAAGATTATTTTCTTTAGTCAAGGTTGTTTAATTATTGTTAATAATTCATTTACTCTGATTATTTAATGAATTGTGCATAATCTTATTGTAAAATTTCTTTAAGCTTATCCACTAATTCATCTGCCATAATATTGTGAGTTATTTGGCTTGGATGATATGCTTGTCCATATCCATTTTCCTCTTTTTGATGACTATGCTCTAGGAAAAATATATCCTTATTTCCTATGGAATTGTAGTATTCCACTACATTATTCTTAACATAATCTCTTATATCATCTAAGGCTTTCCCCTCCATAACAGGACCTATAGCACATATTATCTTTACTGATTCATAGTAATTTTTAATTCTGTCTATTAATCTTTTATAACCATCTACAAAGTCTTCTTTGCTTGGTGGATGTTCATTAAAATCGTTAGTTCCTAAATTAATTATTACAATATCAGGAACATAATTAGAGAAGTCCCACTTCTTATTTGCATCTTTATTAGTTATCCACTCTATTCTCTCTGGAAGTGGCATTGGGGAATCATCATAATTTCTTACTAGCCCAAGTCCTGACCAAGTAGTTAATGTTAATTCTGCATTTAACTCTCTAGCTGCTATAGCTCCATAGGAGGAATAGCTATTTTCATCCTTAGAATAAAAATCTCCAAATTCATTTTCTGATTCATTTCCATAACCACAGCTTATAGAATCACCAAAAATCTCTATCTTTAAAGGCTTTTCCTTAGGTGGCTCTAGTATTTTCCCATGAAAGATTTCAAAGCCATAAAAGCTTGCAGTTCCTACAAAGGCTTCTGTTCTCTTAACTAATTCTAAAGTATGTTCCCCATATTCTATATCTTCTACTAACTTATATAGCTTTCTTTCTGTAACAGGAAAGGAATGATTATATACTTCTCCATCTAAAACTACTAAAAAATAATCTTCTCCATCTGATTCAATATCTGCATAAACTCTATTTCCTATAAAATTTATAGTTAATGAAGTCTTAGCCCATCCAAATTCAACCTTATGAGAATTAGAAAAGTCAAATCTTCCTGAATATTTTATTTCATTTCTAGATAATATCATTATCTCTTACCTCTATTTTAAGATTTCATCTATTTTATTTAACTCTTCCTCTGAAAAACTTAAATTTTCAATTATTTTTACATTGTCTAATACTTGTTCTGGCTTACTTGCTCCAATTAATACAGTATTAACAATATCTTTTCTTATAACCCAAGCTAGTGACATTTCTGCTAGAGTTTGTCCTCTTCCCTCTGCTAATTCATTTAATTTTCTTATTTTATTTAATTTTTCTTCTGTTATATCCTTTTCATGTAGGAATCTACTAGTTACTTTCTTAGCTCTTGAATCTTCTGGAATTCCATGAAGATATTTATTAGTAAGAAGTCCTTGTGCTAGTGGTGAAAAGGCTATTGAACCAATACCTTCTTCTTTATGGACATCATGTAATCCTTCTGATTCACTCCATCTGTTAAACATACTATAACTAAATTGATGAATTAAACATGGTGTTCCATTTTCCTTTAATATTCTTGAAGCTTCCTTTAATTCCTTTGGATGATAATTTGATAAACCTATATATAAGGCTTTTCCTTGCTTAACTATATCTGTTAAAGCTCCCATAGTTTCTTCTAATGGAGTGTCTGAATCTGGTCTATGATGATAAAAAATATCTACATAATCTAAATTCATTCTTTTTAAGCTTTGATCTATGCTTGACATTAAATACTTTCTTGAGCCACCATTTCCATAAGGTCCAGCCCACATTTCATATCCAGCTTTAGTGGAGATAACCATTTCATCTCTGTAAGACTTTAAGTGTTTATTTAATATTCTTCCAAAGTTTTCTTCAGCAGCTCCAGGAATAGGACCATAATTATTAGCTAAATCAAAATGAGTTATACCATTATTAAAGGCTTCAAAAATTATATCCTGTTGATTTTTAATTGGATCTACTGACCCAAAGTTATGCCATAAACCTAGGGCAACCCTTGGTAGGTATAATCCACTATTACCACACTTTATATACTTCATCTTATCGTATCTATCTTCTTTAATATTTCCCATAATTCTTTCCTCCCAACAATATTATTATCTGTAGATAATTTATTTTTTCACTTTTCTGAATATTCTTCTTATATTAATGGAGCTAATTTCTTTTATAATAAAACTCCTTATATATAATTATAAATACATATATATTTATTGTCTATTTTATATATACCTTAAATAGCTACAAGTGTATTTAATTACATCTTTTATTCTATATAATTCACTTTCCTTATTAGTTTTTCTCCATATACTTGAATAATCATAGAACCACTCTTCAAAGGCTTTAGCTAATTCTTTATACTTAGTATTTTCTAAATTAGAATTATCCTTATATAATTCACAATTTATTATTACCACCATTATTTCATTTATCAATGATATTCCTCTAGATGCAATTATAAATTCTTGAATTATCTCCTTTGCTTCTATATCTTTGATTCCATAAGATAGATATTGGAATCTTTCTATTATTTTATATACCTTCTCTTTCAAATCATGTATTTCACTAAGATTTGCTTTTTTCATTTTATTTATTAATTGCTCTTTTATAGGTTCATCAGTATTAAATTTTTCCTTCCATACTACAAGGTCTTCCCAGTTAAAATGCTGACACTTTCCTAAATCTGCTAATAATTTAACTAAAGTTCCACTACTATCTTCAAACTCTATAACAGATATATCCTTATACATTTTATTAAAATCTTTTTCTATTTCTGGATTCCAAGATAATGCAGCACCATATATCATAGCTGGAATAGAGCTAGGTAATAAATTAATATTTCCAAAGTCTCCCCAATTGGTATTTAACACTCCTATGGCATTATATTTTACTCCATAGGAAACCATTCTATATATATTCTCAAAAGCATTATCCATTAAATTCATTAAATGGTTCCATCCTGCTACCCCAGGACATACATATTGTTTTCTACCACTTTCATAAATTGCTTTTGTATCCTTCTCTTCAGCACCATACCAATAATTCCAATTTAGGCAAATTGCATCTTTGTCTATAGTGTCTATTAAATCTGGATGCCCTAATATTACATCTCCCCAAAACATTACTTCTTTATGATATTTTTTTACAATAGAAATAACTTTATTGAGAAAATCAACATAAAGCTTTCCGACTCCTAATTCTTCAGCCTCTTTACTACTTTTTCCCTTGCCTAAATCAAAGGTTTCATCACAACATATATTAAATTTATTAGATGAAAATAGTGGTATAAATTCTTCTAACATTCCTCTAACTAATTTTATGCTACCTTCATCACTAACATTTAGCGTATGATGAGCCATTCTATCTATAAAAGAAAACTTAGTTTCTTCTTTTTCTGGTAAATCTAATTCGCATAATCTTTTAAAGGATTGAGTTTTTAAAACTTCATATAAGTGTCCAAAGGTTGCTATTGATGGTATAAGCTCCACATGTTTTTTTCTACAATAGTTATCTAATAAAAGTATTTCCTCTGAAGTTAATGGGTCTTTATCCATCCAAACTTCGCTCATTCCTTTAAATGCAAAGGTATGTTCAATATATAATTGAAGTTCATTTATCTTATAAAATGCTGCCTTATCTACTAACTTCATTAGTGTCTCAAGCTTAGGCACCTTTCCCCTAGTAATATCATGATAAAAGCCTCTATGCTTAAAGTAAGGCTTATCCTCAATTATTACTGCTGGCAAGCTATATCCATATTCTCTTATTATTTGTATTAATGTCTGAATTCCATAAAATAAGCCTTTATCACTAGAAGCATTTATTTCAATCCTATCTTCTTTTATTATTAGTTTATACTCTTCCTCTTCCATTGATGGAATTTTCTTTAATAATATAAACATATTATTAATATTGTAATTAGAAGCCTTAGTTATATTTATTTTAAGTCCAAAATCCTTATTTATTTCCTTTTGCAATAATATTGCAGAATCTAAATCCTCAAAGGAACAGTTGTAATCTAAAATTATATTAGTTTCTCTTTTTAACTTAAAACTTTCTTCAAGATATTTTATACTTCTAGGTACTGGAATTATATTCATTTATACTCCTCCCACTTAATTAAAATACTTATATATTTTCTCTTGATTTTTATAAGACTTATTTAATATTAAAGGTAATAAAATATCTTAATTTATAAAAATCTTGATATATTATTACCTTATAACTTTAATTACCTAAGCTTAACTTTAAAGGTTTTTATTTCAAAAGGCTTAATTGTAAAGCTCATAGTATTTCCATTTACATCTACATTTACATCTTCTATATCTCTTTCTAATAAATTACACTCTACAGCCTTCTCTATATCTCTAAAGAAAGTTAAATCAACATTTGATTTCCTATTATGGAATTCATATAGTCTGATTATTAAATCATCACTATCTTCCGCCTTTTTTATAACCTCAATCATTACATTATCTTTATTTACACTAGCTAAACTTAATTCTCCTTCTAATGACCCTTCTTTAGCTTCTGTAATTTTTGTAAATAAAGGTGTATTTAACTCATAGCCTTCATTAACAGTTTTAGCTTCCTTCCATGTTCCAGTATGAGTATATATTGAATAAGTGAAGAAATGCTCTTCCTTATCTGCATCTGGATTTGGATCAGATGTTGATTTTAATAGTGTTAATCTCATATTTCCGTCCTTTATATCATGACCATATTTACAATCATTTAATAATGAAACCCCAAAGCCTCCTTCTGATAAGTCTGCCCACTTATGACCACATACTTCAAAGGCTGCAACATCCCAAGATGTATTATTATGAGTTGGTCTAGTTACATTTCCATATTGAATTTCATAAGTAGCATCCTTGGCATTTATATCTATTGGGAAGGCTGCCTTAACTAAGATATCTTTTTCCTTCCAATCTATATAAGTTTCAAAATCTATTCTCTCTACCTCTTTATACACATGAATTTTTTGAATTACTCTTGAATCTAAGAAGCATCTCTCAACCTTTAGTGTACTTCTTACAGGACCTTCTTCAATAACTTCAATGCTTTGAACATCATCTATTCTCCACATTTTTTCTTTATAATATATATCTATATCCCAATTATCAAAACTCATAGGTTTATCTTCAAAAGCTTGAAGCTCATTACCTATTGCTCCTTCTTTTAATATCTCTCTATTTTCTTCCTTATTTATAAATGAGATAATCTGTCCCTTACTATCAAATTTAACCTTGAAAAATCTATTTTCTACTTCTTCCTTAGAAATCTTAACTAATTCATAGTTAGATTTTGTTGCTTCTATAACCCTAAAGGTTTTATATCCATTGGATGGAATATTCTCAGCAAAAAATATAGCCTTATTTCCCTCTATTTTTTGACATTGAATTTCAAAGTTATTCTCATCAATAATTACTGGATTTTTTATATCCATTGGTATTTCAAAGGTTGCAATATCACTTCTATTAAATCCTAAAGTATTAAATACGACTAGGCTTCTTTCCTTAATATTTATATTAGAAAGTATATCATCTATACTGTTTTCAATAAGATTATCCACATTTTCTAACAATTCCTTATACTCAACATCTGTAACATCATAAACTTCTTTAATAGATGAGCCAGGAATAATATCATGGAATTGATTTAATAATATTTTCTCCCATGAATTATTTATATTACTTTGAGGATATTCATTACCTAATAATAAGGAAATGGAGCTAAGTTTTTCTGCTGCTATATATAGATTTTCACATTTCCTATTATCTCTTTTATTTCTTGCCATTGAAGTGTAGGTCCCTCTATGGTATTCAAGATATAATTCTCCTACCCACTTTTTCAAAGTTTTATTTCCTAATACTTTTTTCTCTAATCTCTTGAAATAATCAAGTGATTTACCCATTTTTACTTTTGGTGCTCCTGGTATTCCTTTAGATAATCTTCTAGCATTCTCAAGCATTTCGATAGTAGCACCACCACCACCATCTCCCCATCCAAAGGAAACTAATACATCATTATTTATATTCTTATTTTGGTATCTTCTCCATGCTCCCATTATTGCATCTGGCTGAATATGACCATTATATGTTGTGAAGTGAGAAGCTCTATCTTGTTTAGGAGTTGTTGTTGTTATAAAATGTGTTAATACCTCACTTCCATCTATCCCTTTCCACATAAATGTGTCATTTGGAATTTTATTAAATTGATTCCAAGCTATTTTAGTTGTCATAAAATAATCTATATCTGATTTCTTAAGCAACTGAGGCAATGCTGCTGAATATCCAAATACATCTGGAAGCCATAATATCTTATTATCAACATTAAACTCTTCTTTGAAAAATCTTTTACCATGAAGTATTTGTCTTACTAATGACTCTCCTGATGTAACATTACAATCTGCTTCAAGCCACATAGAGCCTTCTGGTTCCCAAACACCTTCCCCAATTTTTTCCTTTACTCTTTCATATAATTGAGGATAATCTTCCTTTAGCATCTTATAAAGCTGTGGTTGAGATGACATAAATATATACTCTGGATACTCTTCCATTAGCTTTAATACAGTTGCAAAACTTCTAGCTACTTTTTCTCTTGTCTGTGCCACAGTCCAAAGCCATGCTACGTCTATGTGGGTATGTCCTACACAAGTTGCAACTACATTTTCTTCACCACATAATTCTCCATAAAACTTATCTTTTAGAAAGTTATTTGCTACATTAACACTTTCATCATATTCCTTTGATTTTGGTCTCCTTAAATCTACTAAATTTATAGCTTCATTTAAAAGAGTTATCATATCAATTCTATTTTTGTCTTCACTATCTAACTCTTTACATACATCTAAAGGAACTTTTAAATTCCAGTATAGCTCTCTAGAATTCAAATCTAGTTCTACTAACTTCCCATATAATGTGGCTTTCTTATTAGAAAGCATCCCTGAATATGCCTGTAAATCTATTTCATATCTTGTTCCAGCAACAGCATTATGAGTTAAAATTACTTCTCTATGATTTATGTCTAGACCTTGTACTTCTTTTTCATTAACATATAACATAAATTGAGGATTCGTTGCATCCCATCCTTCATCAAAAGTATGAAAGTTTAAGGCTATTACCTTTCCATGAAGATTTTCTGGAACTTCTATAGAGCATTTAAACCACCCATGGCAGTCTCTTCCTCCCCATAAGTCTCCACTTCTAAACTCTCTCCAATCCTCTTCTTTTAAACCCTTAATTAAATTAATATTATTGTAATTTCCATCAATATATTTATAAATATCAAGAGATATCTCATTTCTATGTATATTTTTAGCTATTTCATTGCAGATCTTTTCAATTCTTTCTAATAAATAAAACATAAATCTTCTCCTTAAAATATTAATATTTTAATTTATACCCTTTATTACTACTCTATTAATTTTATACCTAGGCAATTTATAAAAACTATTCTTTTACTGCTCCAATTGTTAATCCACTTACAAAATACTTTTGGAAAAATGGATAAGCAAAAATAATAGGTACAGTAGTTATAACTACTATTGCCATTTTTACTGTTTCCTTTGGCATTTGAGATACTGCTTCAGTAGCAGATAACCCCATGGTATTAGAATTGTTTATTAAGAATTCCATTGAGGTTTCTAATCTTATAAGTAAGTATTGTATTGGTATTAAAGTATTGTTATCTATATAAAGCATTGCATTAAACCAATCATTCCAAAAACCTAAGGTTAAAAACAATGCTATAGTTGCTATTCCTGGTAGGGATATTGGTAGTATTACTTTAATAAATAATAGAAATTCTGAAGCTCCATCTATTTTTGCAGATTCTACAATTGCATCAGGTACTGAAGTCTTAAAGAAAGTTCTTAAAATTATAATGTGAAATGAACTGACACAAATGGGTAATATAAGTGCCAATATATTATTTTTAAGGCCTAAAAATCTTGTTACTACTAAATATGATGAAACCATACCACCAGAGAATAACATTGGAATAAAGATTAGCTTAGTAAAGAATTTTCTATATGCAAAATCCTTTCTTGATAATGCATAAGCAAAGGTTGTCATTATAACTAATCCTAATATTGTTCCAACAACAGTTACTACAATAGTTATCCCATAGGCTCTAATTATATTACTTCCAGATTTAAATATATATTTATAAGCTTCTAAGCTCCATTCTTCTGGCCAAAATCTATATCCATTTACTTGTAAAGCCGCCTCACTAGTGAAGGAAACCATTAAAACAAATAAAAATGGTACTATACATAATGCTGCAAGTAATAAAAACATTATATTTAAAATTGTATTTGTTGGTTTTGATATTCTATTAAATTTGTTTGGTAGCTCTTCTACCTCTTTTAATTTTTCTACTTCTTCTACTTCCTCTGCTGCTTCTATATTTTTAATATTCTTAGTATTATAAGAAATATTATTAATTTTTCCTTCCATACTCTACACCACCTTTACTTTTAGAAAAATGCATTTTCATTATCTACTTTTCTAACAATTCCATTAGTAACTAATATTAAAACAAGTCCTACAAAGGATTGATATAGTGCTGCCGCTGAACTCATTCCTATATCACCTAAGTTCATTAATCCTCTATAAACATAAGTATCTATAACATTAGTTACTGAATATAAGGCTCCCGAATTTTTTGGAAGTTGATAGAATAATCCAAAATCTGCTCTAAACATTCCCCCTACTGCTGTTATAAACATTATTACTAAAACAGGCTTCAATGAAGGAATAGTAATATATCTTATTTGTTGCCACTTAGTAGCTCCATCAATCATTGCTGCTTCATAGTAACCCTTATCTATTCCGCATATAGAGGCTAAATATACAACTGTTCCATAACCTACTGACTTCCATTGGCTCATAAATATTATTATTATAGTCCAATACTTAGGTTCAGTGTACCAAGAAACTTTATTTTTTCCTAAAGTTGTCAGAATTCCGTTAAAATATCCTTTTTCAGGACTTAAGAATACAAATAAGCAATAGCTTACAACAACCCATGATAAAAAATAAGGTAAGAACATAGAACTTTGATAAAATTTAGCTAACCTTTTATTTAATAGTTCATTAAGTAAAATAGCTAATATAACTGGAACTACAATACCTAAAACTATAAAAATCAAATTATATAAGACTGTATTTCTTGTGATTAGCCATGCATCACTACTATTGAATAAAAATCTAAAATTACTAAGTCCTACCCATTTGCTTCTTATTAAGCTTTCTATAAATCCACCATTAATTCTCCAATTTTTAAAAGCAATTACTATACCTATCATTGGTAAATATGCAAAAATCAGAAACCAAAGTGTTCCAGGTAGTGTTAATAGTAAAAATTCTCTATTATCCTTTAACTTTTTGAATTTTGATTTTCTCTTCTTTTTATCTAATTCCTTAAATTTAGCCATTTCTTAACCTCCTTTTTATGTAACCTTTCTTGTGTTTATTAAAATATATCATAATTGATATTTTCCATAAAGTTGAAATACTTTAGATTTAGTGAAGAAATTAAAGTTTTATAATATAACAAGAAAGAAGCTGTCCTAAGACAACTTCTTTTATTAGTAATTCTTCATTTCTCTTAATGTTGATGGGCAAACTCCATAATATTTTTTAAATTTTCTATAGAAATAACTAGTATCAATATATCCTACTTCTTTAGCTATGTCATTTATCCTCATATTTGTATTAAGTATTAATTCCTTTGCCTTAATATTTTTTGCTTTATTCAAATATTCTGAAAATGAACATCCTATTTCCTTTGAAAATATTTGTCCTAAATATGAACTATTTACATTATATTGATATGCTAGAGTTTTTAAACTTAACTCTTCATAATATTTTTCATTGACTATATGTACTATTTGTTGAACTACAGGGCTATATTTCACTGTATCATCACTCATTGCTTCAATAATGTCTTCTACTTCCCTAAATATAAAGGCTTTAACACTTTTTCTAGTGCTTTCATTACATAATTCTATTATTGTATTGCTTAAGCTATCTTCTCCATACTTTTTTTCAATATTAAATTCATCTGATATCTGATCAATTAATATTATTACTCTTATTGAAAAATCGTAAATATTTTTAGGTGTTAAATTCTTATTACCTATTATTTCGGATATATACTTCTTTAAAGACTTCTTATCTTTCTCTATAATCAACTTATTTATGTAATCTATTTCATCTTTAAAACTCTTATTATTTTCTTTTATATCTCTAATCTTCTCTTTATATATGCATGTATTAACTCCTTCTGTTAATATATACTTTTTAAATTCACTAGCTACTTTATAACTTTTTCTTATATCTTTTATATCAAAAGCAGTATCTCCTACACCTATAAAGATGTCATTATTAGACTCTTCAATAAGTGCCTGCTTAATATTTTCATAATAATTAATAATATCTTTTCTAGACATATCTTCATTCCAAGAGTTCACTAATATAACTTGATCATCATATTTATAAAGCATCTCGAATTTATCATTTGTATTTCTTTCGATTATATCTTCAATGTATATTTTATTATCTTCATTTTCTCTTCTTAGTATTTTTATATTTGCAACTGTATATATCTTGTTGTATATATCTATTGAAATAGGCTCTTCCATATTATATATAAAATTCTCATCTAGCATTCCCTCTAGATATTGAATTGTTTTTTTATTCTTATCTAATAATATGTTTTTTTCCTTCTTTTTCAAATCTAAACCTTTAACAATTCTACTCATAGCTTCTTGAAGTTCTTCTTCATCTATAGGCTTTAATATATAACTTTCAACCCCATACCTTATTGCCTCTTTTGCATAATTGAATTCATCATATCCTGAAAGAATTGTGAATCTGGTATTAGAATTTATTTTTTTTATTTCATTAATTAACTCTAGTCCTGTTAATTTGGGCATATTAATATCTGTTACTATTATATCTACAGCTCTATTTTTAAATTTATTTAAGGCTTCTTCTCCATTATGTGCTACTTCTCTTACTTTTAATCCGAGGTTTTCCCAATCAATAATATTCATCAGTCCTTGAGTAATTAATTTCTCGTCATCAACTAACATTACATCATACATAATTACACCTCTTTACATAAAATTTTTAATATTGTAGTTACTCCACACTCTTCATTCCTTAATATATTCAGCCCATAGCCTTCCCCATATTCATTAACAATTCTTTTATTTACATTAACTATTCCTATTGAATCACTTTCCTGTATATTATTAATTAATTTTTCATTTATCGTTTCTAATTTTTCCTCAGATATACCTCGTCCATTATCTATTATTTTTATTAAAATATCATTTCCTACTTTACTTACATCTATCTTTAATAGATTATCATCCTCTTCAAATTTAATTCCATGTACAAAGTAATTCTCAATTAATGGCTGTATTGAAAATTTCACAATTTTATATTTTTCAAGCTCCTTTGGACAGTTTATTTCATAATTAAAATTATCATAATATCTAAATTGAAATATTTCTATATACTTTATACAATAGTCCAATTCATCCTTTAAAGTTATTATATAACTATCCTTAACTTGCTTTCTAAATAAAGAAGAAAGATTGTATAGCATTTTCCCAACGTCTTTATCACCATTGCAAATGGCTTTCATTCTTATTGACTCCAGAGTATTGTACAAGAAATGAGGATTAATTTGATTCTGCAATGCCACCATCTCTGCTTTTTTTTGTTCAATTTCTGCTAAATATATTTTTTTAATATGTTTATTTAAATCCTTACACATTATATTAAAATTCTCAGAAATATAATTAATCTCATCATTATCAGATGTAATTGGAATTTCTACATCTAAATTACCATTCTTTACTTTTTCCATAGCAATTAGAATATTATCTGTTCTATCACTTAATAATTTTAATTTAATATATAGAATAGATAAAGAAATAATTAGAAGTAAAATATCTACAAAAACTATAGACTTAATTAATACTGGAGATATTTTATTGACCTCTCTCTTTTCCATCTTAGATACAGAAATTATTTTTGAAGGATTCATAATTTTATTTATATAGTATTTCTTATCTAAATTTACTTCACCATAGCTATTTAATATTTCATCATAATATTGGTATTTTTCATAATTATATTCATCATAAGATTGGTATATAATATATCCGTCACTATCTAAAATCATCACTTGATGCTTATCATCATATTTTTTCACTATATCTTTTACGGTATTTAAGTTGTATGTGAGGATTATTAACCCCTTGCTTTCTAAGTCAATTGGATCTCTCACTTCTTTTATAAATTTTAGTTTATTCTTTCCTGCTAAAATATTTTTATCACTTTCTTCTGTTGGTATATTATCCTTATTGATATTTACTACTTTAATTTGATTTTCCCTATTAAAAGAACTTTCTTCCATTCTACTGTAACTTACTAATGAAATTTCCTCTAAATTATAATTTAAATTAAAGGAGTTACTTATAAATCTTTCGGTACCATTATAGTAATTACTTGAACTTTCAGCTAGCCTGTCCAATTTATCTGTTAGATAAGAAATAGTATCTCTTTCCATAAATCTAAGAATATCTTCTTCAACCCTTAAATCGCTATGCATATTTTTTATAATTATTTCACTAGAATTATTTATCCTATTTATTTCATCATTAATATCAAAAAGGATTTTTTCATTAATATAGGATTTCATTTCTTTATTGTTCTTTACAAAGGTATTTACAAAATAGAAATCAAGTGCTGTTATTAAAAAAATAGTAACTAATATATTAACTGTAAATAATCTTTTATATACCGTTGACTTTCTTATCTCCATATTTCTACCCTTTCAGTATATCTTATATATATATTTAATCATATTAAATTTTTTATTTAAAGTTGCTAAAAGTTGCTAAATTCTATTTTTATTGTATTTTTTCTAGTTAAAACTGCTAATTTCGCCCTAAAAATTGAATTTATATACACCTTAAATTATACTACTTATTACAAGTAAAAATTTAAGGAGGGATTTTTATGTTCAATAATTTATTTAATTTCGAAAAAATTTTTGAGGCATTTAATTATGTATTCTGGTTTTTCTTATTAAATTTATTTTTTATGGCCTTTAACATTCCTTTGATACTCTTCTTTACATTTGTAGGCATAAGTAATATCTTTGAATATTTCCCTTTATTCTTAATATGTTTACTTCCCACCATGCCAACATTTACTGCATTGCTTTATTGTATGAATAAAATAATTACAAATAAAGATTTAGAAATTATTAAAGATTTTATAAAGGGAATTAAACTTAATTTTAAACAGTCATTTCTAATTTGGTTCATTGAACTTTCACTAATAAATATACTTTATATTAATATACGATTTTTCACTTTAATTAAACATAATATAATATTAACTTGCTTATTTTCTACTATTCTTATTGTTTTAGCTATTGTTACACCTTATATCTCTATACTCATTAGTAGATTTAAAATGAAAACAATTGATACTTTAAGAACAGCATTTATTTTAAGCTTTACCAGACCAATATTAACTATAACTAATTTATTATTATTTATTTTTACTCTTATTATATTTGAAGTAGCTCCAGGTACAGTAATACTATTTATCTCTAGCCTACTATCTTTTTTGTTACTATTTGTAAATAAGTCATTATTACTAGAACTAGATAGTATATCAAAGGAACAAAACATTTAGGATTAATAAGTACATAATATATTTACCATAAGGATTTCGGTAAAATTTATGCTTATGAAACTGATGGGTTAGGTAACTATAATTTAATGGATGATGCTAATGTTCCTAGTCTTTTATCAATACCCTATATAGGATATAGGTCAATAGATGATGAGATTTATCAAAATACTCGTAAATTTATTTTAAGTAAAAATAATCCTTATTATTATGAAGGTACTTATGCCTCTGGAATAGGTAGTCCCCATACTCCTGAAGAATATATATGGCATATAGCTCTTTCAATTCAAGGGTTAACCTCTAATAACATGTTAGAAATATATAACTTAATTAAAACTTTAATTAATGTTCATGGAGATAAATATTATATGCATGAAGGTTTTAACTGCAATAATCCTAATGAATATACAAGGGATTGGTTTGCTTGGTCTAATTCATTATTTGCATATTTTATCTATAAAAAAATAATAGAATAACTTAAAAATAAATGGAGCTTCTTTTATATGATAGCTCCATTTATTTTTTCAATTACTTAAATTGTTTAAATTACTTAGTTTCTTTCCATTCATCTATTTGTTTCTGCATTTCCTCTATAACTCTATCAATTCCTTGTTCTTTTAACTTAGCATTTAGCTTTCCTAAGTATTCATCTACATCAACTGATCCACTGTAAATAGCTGATTTAAATTCTTCCATAACATTATTTATTGCAGCAATTTCATTAGTAACACTTGAAGAATCAAATTTAAATCCTAGTGCTGGTGACATTATTGAATTATCGTTGAATTCTTTAAATTCATCCCATTTAGTATCTGGCTCACCTTCTAATTTATAAGTTATAAATAAATTTCCTAATGAAAAATATGGTACATCATAGTTCTTTTGCTCTGGATTAATAAGCTTTATATGATCTTCTCCAACCTTTTCATAATGAAGGCCTTCTACACCATAGTTTATCATGTTTCTTAAAGTTTCATCTGTATTCAATAATGATAAGAATTCAAAAGCCTTATCTTTATTTTTTGAATTACTTGATATTGCAACTAAGGATCCTGTTGTAGATGCATTTGTAATTAATGTTTGTACTATAGGACTTGATACAACAGGATAATTTAATGATTTTGACCAAATCTTATCAGCATATGGTTGTCCATCTGCTTTTGTTACAAATCTTTTAACTGCTGTATCATCTTGAGCAGTTGCAGAATCTGCATTTATGTATCCAGCCTCATAATACTTTCTTAAAGTTTTTAATCTATCTTTCATTTCTTGTGTTTCATACATATTCTTTATAGTTAAAGATGTATCATCTGATTCTATACCAACTGGATCTACTATTAAATCAAAGAATACTGCATAAGAGAAACCTTTTGTAATATATAAAGGAACTACATCAGGTTCATTTTCCTTAATAACCTTTAACCATGGTTCTAAATCTTCTAAACTATGTATATCTTCATATGGTATATTATATTTATCAACATATTCTTTAGTGAATACCCACATAGGCGCTGTTCCTAACTCTTTTTGATTTGGTGCGCCATAAATTTTACCATCTATAGTTGCTCCTTCCCAAAATCTTGGGTCAATAGCATCTTTTAATTCCTTTCCCGAATCAGAATTTAAATATTCATCTAATTCTAAGAAAGCTCCCTTTCTTGAATTTCCTAAATAATCTCCACCCCATGATGATGTAAAGGCTAAATCATAATCTTCACCTGAATTAATTACTACAGATATTTTTTGATTATAATCACCAAAGCCTATAAACTTCATGTTTATATTAGCATTTATTTTTTCTTCTAAATATTTATTTGTTTCAGCTAATACCTTGTCTAAATCCTTTGGTTCTTCTCCAATGGTATACCAAGTTAAAGTAGTTGGACTGCCATCATTTGAGCCAGAAGCTTTTGCGGAATCACCGCATCCTGTTAGTATAGTTGAAATTGCCATCACTCCGAATGTTGCAAGGGCAACCATCTTTTTTATTTTTCTCATTTCTGCCTTCCTCCTTATTTTATAGCTTTTACTAAAATTATTATAATATGTATAAATATCCTTTTATAGTGTACTTATTTCATATTTCATTAACTAAATCTAGGTAAATTATATAAAATAAACAAAAGGAGCTGTCGCAACAGCCCCTTTTTACATTAATTATGAATTTCTATATACTGTTTCTTTGTAAGTAATGGAATAATGCACCCATAAGATTTGCATCATTTTCAAATTTACATTTTTCTATTACTGGTCTTATCTTAGCATCGCTAATTTTATTCATTATAATATCTAGCTTTTCATTTATTCTATCTATAAAATCTTCTCTACTACTAATTGCTCCACCAATTACTATTTTTTCTGGATCATAAGTGTATTGTAAATTAAATATTCCCATTGCATTATTGAAATAGAAATCATCAATAGCCTTAATACAATCTGCATCTCCTGATTCAGCTAATTCAAATATCTTTCTTCCATCTATCTCATCCTCTGAAATCCCCTTTAGGTTAGCAACATTTCTCGCTAATGCTCCAGTTGCACCTACTTGACTCCATGTTTTAAAGTTTGAATCTTCCCCATTTTTATCAGCTTCTAAAATGAAATATCCAAACTCTCCACCATGAAGATTGTTTCCTTTATGAATTTTCTTATCTTTAATTACAGCTCCACCTATTCCAGTTCCACAAACTACAAAAAGTACATCATTATTATCCTTTGCACTACCTCTCCAGACTTCACCTAAAGCTGCACAGTTTGCATCATTTTCTATTTCTAAAGTTAGTCCTAAATCTGCTCCAAATAACTTCTTAAAGTTTGGTCCATGAATACAAGGTAAAGCACTTGCTCCACCTATTAATCCAGTATCGCTATCTACTCCTCCTGGAGCACTAATAGCTACTCCTGCTATATTATACTCTTCCTTAGCCTTTTCTATTTCTGAAATCATAGAAGACTTAAAACCATCAAAATCCTTTCTTATTGATTTATAGCTTCCCTTTTTTATAAATTCTCCTTCTTCTGTCATAATAGCATATTTTACACTGCTTCCACCAATATCAAATACAATATAGCTCTTCATCATTTATCTCCCTTATATAAAATATTTAGACTTAATACAGTCTATTTAAAATCCATTATTTTTAGACACTTCTTTTATCCATTTCCCTGATTTTTTTATAGTTTTCTTTTGGGTATTTAAATCTACAGCAATATATCCATACCTATTTTTATAAGCATTAGTCCAAGACCAACAATCTATAGGAGTCCATGAATGATATCCGAAGCAATTAGAACCTTCTTCAATAGCTTTATGAAGATAACTTAAATGTTCTTTTAAAAAGTCTATTCTATAATCATCTTCAATATATCCTTCAGAATTTATAAATCTCTCTTCTCCTTCTACTCCCATACCATTTTCAGAAATATACCATGGTATGTTGTTATAATTGTCTCTTATATTAATTCCAATATCATAAATAGCTTCAGGATATATCTCCCATCCCCTATAAATATTCATTCTTCTTCCTGGCATTTCATAATTATCAAAGTATTTATCTGGCATCCATCCATTAGAATTATTGAATTCTGTTTCCTTTGCCTTTACTCTTCTTGGTTGATAATAATTTACACCTAAAAAGTCTACAGTATAGTTTCTTATAATATCTAATTCTTCATTTGTGCATTCCCAAAGCACATTTTCAGATTTTAAAAGCTTTACAATCTTCTCTGGAAACTCTCCTTTTACAGCTGGATCTAAAAATGAATTGTTAAAGAAGTTATCAGCTATTTTAGAAGCTTCTAAATCCTTTTCATTTTTAGCATCTCTTGGATATGCAGGAGTTAAATTTAATACTATACCAATTTGTCCATTATCTTTTCCATATCCGCCATCTTTATATTCCTTAATTACCTTAGCAGAAGCTAAATTTAAGTTATATAAAACTTGCATTGCCTTTTTACCATTTACTATTTTAGGATAATGGAATCTATATAGATATTCTCCTTCAACTACTACAATTGGTTCATTAAAGGTTGTCCAATGTTTAACCCTATCTGCAAATAACTCAAAGGCTACCTTTGCAAATTTTACAAATAAGTCAACAACATATTTTGATTCCCATCCACCATATTTTTCATATAATTCTATTGGTAAATCAAAATGGTGTAAATTCATTACAGGAATCATTCCATTTTTTATAATTTCATCAATAACATTATTATAAAACTTTACTCCATCCTCATGAACTTCTCCAGTCTCAAAATTTTTAATAAGACGAGTCCATTGAATAGAAGTTCTTAAGCTATTTAAGCCAATTTCCTTAATCATAGCTATATCTTCTTTATAGGAGTTATAAAAATTGGAGGCAACATCTGGTCCTACCCTATCAAAGAAAGCCTCTGGTTCTATTTCATACCAATAGTCGAAAAGATTTTTATTTATCTTATTAAAATTACCTTCACTTTGTGGTCCTGAAGTTGCTGATCCCCACCAGAAGCCTTCAGGAAAAACATATTTATTTGCCATATTACTTCTCCTCCTCAAAATATTATAAGTAAATTATATCTATATATTGAGAATATATCTATACTTTTTATATTAATATATATATTTAAATTCAGATTTATTTTAAAAAAAGCTATAATTATTTAATAATTATAGCTTTAAATTCATATGTATCATATCTATGTCTTGAAAATGAATATTCAAATACTTTTCCATTATCTAAATACCCAATTCTTTCTATTTCAAGCACAGGTTCATCACTTTGCAATTTCAAATATTCCTTATCTAGATCCTCTGATTTTTGTGCTCTAACTGTGGAATGACAGCTTTGTATCTTATACTTTAATTTATCTTCTATATAACTATAAATTGAGCCTTCAACATCTACTCTCTTTATTGAAGGGAAAAGATATAATGGCATATATGTTTTTTCTATAACAATTGCTTTCCCATCTACATATCTAACTCTGTGTATTAAACAAACAAAATCATCCTTTTCAATCTTTAGATTCTCTGCAACCTTATCCTCTGCATTTATAATTTTAAAATCTAATATTTTAGTTTCTACATTATGTCCAACCATAGTGGCTGTGAATCCTGCAAATTGATTTTTAATGGACAAATTATCTATTTCATTCTGTGATATATCCTTTACGAAGGTACCTGATCCTCTTCTTTTTACTATTAATCCTTCAGTAACTAATAAATCTAATGCTTTTTTTACAGTCATCTTACTAGCATTAAATTTTTCACACATATTCTTTTCAAAAGGCAATTGATCATTAGCTTTATATTCCCCGCTTGCTATTTTGTTTTTTATGGAAGCAGCTATTTCCTCATATTTAGTCATTTAAAATCCCCTTATCTTTCATTAATTAAATATATTATATATTACAAATTATATATCTACAACGAAAAAGCTATAACTTTAAAGAGTGTAAAATCAAAGAAAAAACTCCTTTCGGAGTTTTAATTTTTCAATTTAACTTTGTAAGTTTTTAATATTAAACTACTGGATAACTCTTTAATACTTTAATATTTCCTTTGATTTTATAATCTCCTAAGGTTGCTGGAATTAAGAAGCTATCACCCATCTTTATATTTTCTAAGAAGCCTTTACCTTCAATTGTTCCTTCACCTTCAACACAAGTATACATATCAAAGTTATCTTCATTACTTTTATCAAGGTATTCACTATCTATTGATATTTTTTCTATTCCAAAATATTGATTTTTACAAAGAATACTTTGTGAATATCCTTCATTCTTAACTTCTTCATTCTCACTTAAATTTTCACATTGAAGATCAAAATTAATAACATCAAGAGCTTTATCAACATGAATTTCTCTTGGTCTTCCATAATCATAAACTCTATAAGTTACATCACTATTTTGTTGGATTTCTGCTATAATAACCCCTTCGCAAATAGCATGTACTAAACCACTATTAATTAAGAAGCAATCTCCTTTTTTAACTTCAATTTTATTTAAATATTCTTCAACTTTATTATTCTTTATTGCTGCTTCAAATTCTTCCTTAGTGCAATTTTTTGTTCCTACTATTAAAGATGCACCTGGTTTTGCATCCATAACATACCAAGCCTCAGTTTTACCATAATCACCTTCATATTTTGCTGCATATTCATCACCTGGATGAACTTGTACTGATAATTTTTCTTTTGAATTTATTAATTTAATAAGTAAAGGAAATTTTTCTAATGTTATTTTATTACCAACTAAAGCATGTCCAAATCTATTTATTAACTCATCAAATTTAATTCCTTTAAATTCACCATTTTCAACTGTTCCAGTTCCATTTGGATGACAAGCTATATCCCAACTTTCTCCTATTTCACCTTCTGGAAGATTATCTCTAAAGTTTTCAAAATCTCTTCCGCCCCAAATTTTATCGTAATATAAATTTTCGAATTTAATTGGATACATAATTCTCCTCCTTTTAATTAAAAATATATATTTTAAGTTATTTTCTCACTTTAACTACAATAACTCTTTTACTCTAGATTATTTTATCATAATTTATTTAGTTACACTTATAAATTTTATTTTCCTAATACAATATTAGAAGATAATACTAGGAATTAAAAATCTTTTCCTTCAAATAATATCTATATAAGGAGGAGTTTATATGTCAAAAATTAAAAACAATAAAAATGCTTATTTACCAGAAGATAGAACAGGCTATGCTCCAGAAGAACATGCTTTAATAAGTCATGGTAAAATAGAAGGTCCTTCTTCAATATTACCAAGTACTGTTGAAGATCCAATAGTTATAAATAATATTTCAAATGCAGAATTTGATTACACAGAACAGTTTGATGCAACTCTAAATGATGATATTTAGTAAATTATTAGGAGGAATGTAATATGTCTAAATCTAATAATAAAAAGAAAAGAACAGATGGGACAATTCCTATGAAAGGCAAAAATGTTGCTACTCCATTAAAATCAAATAATTCATCTGCTTCCCTTGATAATAATTTTGATAGGGAGCACATAGATAGAGTAAGCAAAACCAATCAATTTTATTAGTATTTAGTAATAATTTAAGATAACCACTTAATTATCCTTATTTTTTATCGATAATTAAAGTGGTTATCTTTTTTTATTTAATTAATAACATATAAGGAGATTGATATGAGGAAAAAACTAAAAAACAAGAAGAATAAACTCAAATGGATAAACAAAATTTCGTCTAAGCTTATTATTACTTTTACTTTATTAATTGTTTTATTACTATGTATTTGGGGGATAGGATTTTTTAGTATTTATAAAGTTAATACAGCAAGTGAAAGTCTTTATCTGAACAACACTCTTGGAATTTCATACATAAATGAATTAAGTGAAAATTCTACATTTAACTATCTTAGTAGTAAACTATTACTTAACACTCCAAATAACATTGAAAGAAAAACAACAATTCAAAATATTACTTACAATAATACTCGTAATGAACAACTTATCGAATTATATAATAAGACTATAAAATCTGATGAAGATAGACAAAGATTTGATGAAATAATTAAAGGTATAAAAAGTAATGTTGAAGTTTCTAATGAAATCATAGATTTAGTAGAAGAAAATAAGTATGAACACGCAGCAACTCATGTTCAAGAACTTGATAATTTAAGAAATGATCTTACTATTAAATTAACTCGTTTAGTTGAATTAAATAACACTTGGGCAGAAGATTCTCTTAATACAAATAGTAAAATTTATAATTATTCTGTGAGAGTATCTGCTATAGTTCTAATACTTGCATTATTTGCAACCTTAGTTTCCGCAGCTGTAATAACCTCTAGAATATCTAAGTCCTTAAAAAAAGTATTAGGTTTATCTGATAGATTATCTCAATATGATTTATCTGAAAATATAGAAATTAAATATAAGGATGAGTTTGGAGAAATTTCAACTGCCTTAAATATAGCTCAAGAAAATTTAAAAAATATAATAAATACTGTTACAAATACTACTAGGAATGTTAATTCATCTAGTGAAAATTTTGCTATGGGAATAGAAGAAATTACTGTTCAATTTGATCAAATTAACGAAGCTACACAAGATATTAATTCTACTATTCAAGAAACTAGTGCAATAACAGAAGAGTTAGCTGCATCTATAATAGAAGTTTCTTCTAGCATAGAAGTTCTTTCTGAAAAAGCTAATGATGGTAATATGAATGCTGAAAAGATCCAAAGAAGATCTACAGAAATTAAAGATAATACTGAATATGTAATTAACAATACAAATTCTATTTATAAAGACTTTGAAAAGAATATAAAGTCTTCTATAGATAGAGGAAATGTTGTTAATGAAATAGTACATATGGCAAACTCTATTGAAGAAATTGCTGAACAAACAAATCTTTTAGCATTAAATGCAGCTATTGAAGCAGCTCGTGCAGGGGAACAAGGAAAAGGCTTTGCAGTAGTAGCTGAAGAAGTTAGAGTTCTTGCTGAACAATCTAAGATTTCTGTTCAAAATGTTAAAAATACAATAAGTGAAGTAAAAACTGCATTTAATGATATTACTAATAGCAGTAAAAATCTTCTAGACTTTATTAATACAGAAATAATGACAGAATTTAATAACTTTATAGATGTTGGTGATAAATACGAAAAAGATGGATTATTTATAAGAGAAATGAGTGAAAATATAGCTGCTATGTCTGAAGAAGTTTCAGCAACTATGTCTGAATTAAGCGATGCTATTCAATCATTAGCCTCTATGTCACAAAATTCATCTGGTACTGTTGATAATGTAAAAAATAGTATAACAGAAACAACTGAAACTGTCATAATGATGGTGGATACTGCTACAAAGCAAGTTGAAGTATCTCAAGAACTTCTTGATCTTGTATCAAAGTTTAAATTAGAAAAAAGCATTTAATTAGATAATGACTAAAAATAGGAGCTGTCGCAACAGCTCCTATTTTTTATTAATTATTACTTCTGCCTCTCATATTTCTTTGTCCAGTTCCGTTACAATTACCATTCCCCTTATTTTCTGAATTATAACCATATCTTTTCCCTTGTCCAAGACCTTCATTATTTTCATTATGATTTTCTTCATAATATGGACATTCTGGATTTCCTAACCCCTTATTTTCTTCAGTATAATATGGACAATTTTCTTTTCCATAAGTATTACTTTCTTCAGTAATTGTGTTTACTTCATTTACTGTGGTATCTTCATTAGTTTCTGCTGCAAAAGTAGCTACACTACCTCCAACCTACCCATTTGTGACATAGGACCTCTTCCATCTCCGCCCATACTTTTCTTCCACAGATTAGTAACTGAATTATCTTTTATTAATACAGCATATATATTTCCTAAATCTATAGTAGTATTATTTTTTGCTGCCTCTATAAAATACTCACTTACATTCTCTAAATCAGAGTACTCATTATTAATATATACCTTAGGAAGTATAAAAGAAGTTAGTAAGATTCCTACAACTGCTACTATTAAATTAATAATAATCATGTATTTAATAATTCTTTTACCTATCTTATTCATTTTCAATTGTAAGGCTATAGCCTACCCTCCATATAGTTTTTAAATTATCTCTAAAGAAAGTAATCTTTTCCCTAAGTTTTTTAATATGAGTATCAACTGTTCTTGAATCGCCATAGAAATCATATCCCCAAACCTTTAATATTAAGTCTTCCCTTGAGTACACCCTATTTTTATTTTCAATAAAAAATAGCATTAAGTCATATTCCTTAGGAGTTAAGATTATTTCTTTATTACCTTCAAAAACTCTTCTATTATTATTCTCTACCTTTAAGCTCCCTAAATAAAATTCATCTATTTCTTCCTTTTTTGAATTCTTTAGTCTTAATGAAACTCTTAATAATAGCTCTCTCATACTTATTGGTTTAACCATATAATCATCTGCACCTAGCTCAAGTCCAAAGATTCTATCCTCTTCTTCTCCTCTAGCACTAGTAATAATAACTTGTGTACTATTATTTATGGATTTTATCTTTTTTAAAAGATACCATCCATCCTTATAGGGCATCATAATATCTAGTATAACAAGGTCATAAATATTATTTCCTATTAATTCATCTGCTATTTTCCCATCACTAGCTAAATCAATAGAATAGCCTTCTTTTTCTAGATATAATTTCATTACTTTACTAATTTGCTTTTCATCTTCTACTATAAGTATTCTCTCCATATTCTCACCCCTAGATTATAGTCCTTTATAATTTAATAATCTTATTATCTCATTATTTTCATTCAAAGGGAAATCTTAATGCTAAATCTGCTAAGCTAAAATTAATTGAATCTTCTGTGGCATAAGAATTGTTTCCAAAGAATAATCCTGGATTATTTTCTAATCTATTTAATATAAATAGGATGTAATAATTTAAAGGAGATATGTTTATTATATTTGTATATAAGGAAAGAATAGCATTACTGTTAGATATAACTATTATTATTTCTGGATTGTAGTCTACTGTTATCTCTGGATTATTTTCAAGGGTAGTGTTAATAAAATCATTGGCTTCTTTATTACTATGAATAGTATTATCTTTTGAATGTTTTATATTGCCAATCTCTACTTCATTTATATATAAACCTACCAAGAAGGTTTCTAAACTAATTTGTAAATTAGTTTGAACATTTGAACTTCCAAGGGCAAAACACCCTGTGGTAGAATTATTAATTAGTGAATTTGTACTTAAAAAATAAAATACTCTATTGTTATTTTTAAAAATTAATTCTCCATCTTTAATTATTGGATTAGCATTACCTAAAAACTCACTACAGGGTGGAACTTCTCCACCAGCATAGGGATTACAATTATCTTTGCTCATTTATATCACCACATTTTCAGCATGATTCTATATAATAATTAAATCTATAATATTAAAATATAATGTTTTATACCAATATATTCTATTTCTATTAAAATAAATGTATAATTAATATATAAATTATACTATATAGAAAGATTGGAGGAAAAATGGAATCAAAATATTTGATAGTCATATCATTTGATGCTGTATCATCAGAAGATATTGATAAACTAAAGAAACTAAATAATTTTAAATACTTAATAGATAATGGTAGCTTAATAACAAATGTTGAAAGTGTCTATCCAACATTAACTTATCCTGCCCATGCTACAATTAGCACAGGAATGTATCCTAAAAATCATGGGATTATAAATAATACTTTAAATAAGTTTTCTGATATGAATCCAAATTGGTATTGGTATAGGAAATATATAAAAGCACCTACCATATATGATTTAGCAGCTGAAAAGGGATTAACTACTGCTGCTTTATTATGGCCGGTTTCTGGACGCAGTAGCATAAATTATAATTTAACAGAAATATTTGCTCCAAAACCTTGGCAAAACCAATTGGTTATGTCTGCTCTATCTGGAAGTGTTAAATATCAATTAGATTTAAATAAGCGTTTCGGATATTTAAGACATGGGTTATCTCAACCTGCTTTAGATAACTTTGTTCATGAATCTGCAAAATATACTATTGCTAAATATAAACCTAATTTGTTATTGATTCACTATACAGATGTTGATACTAACAGACATTATCATGGATATAATAGCAAGGAAGTTAGTGAAGCATTAATAAGACATAACGAAAGATTGGGAGAGTTAATAACTACTTTAAAAGAAGCAAATATCTTTGAAGATTGTACTATTGTTGCTTTAGGTGATCATAGTGCTTTAGATGGTGATTATTTAATTAGACTTAACTCCTTATTTAGAGAAAAGGGCTTACTTAATGTTAATGACAAAGGAGTAATTAAATCTTATAAGGCTGTAGCTAAAAGCTGCGATGGGTCTTCTTATGTCTATCTAAAAGATAAAAATGATAGCAAAACTTATGAAATAGTTAAGGAATTATTAGAGGAACTAAAAAATAAGGAAAACTCACCTATTGAATTTATATTAACTTCAAAGGAAGCTGAAAATGAAGGTGCTGACCCTAATTGTAGTTTTATGGTTGAAGGTAATAATAATTTTTATTTTGTTAATGAAGCTTTAGGAAGTGTAATTGAAAAAGTGAAGGAAGATGAAGTTGGAAATGTTCCTCATAGAACTAAGGCAACTCATGGATATCACCCTAAAAAATCTAACTATACTACCTTCTTTATGGCTTATGGAAAAGGTATAAAGAAAGGACTTAAAATTGATGGTGGTAAGCTTATTAATCATGGTCCTACACTAGCTAAAATTCTAGGAGTTAACCTTGGGAAAACTGATGGAGAAGCAGAACTAAGAATTTTTGAGTAGTAAATTAATGCAAATTACATATAGTGTTCTCCCACTAAATTGCAAGCTCCATATGGACTTACAAGGAATATATGTAATTTGCAATAATATAATTTAACAAAAATAATAAAAAAATTAATACTAAACTTGAGAAAAAATTTTAAATTGAATTTGGACAATCTACGTTTAAAATATTATCTTTAAAGGGGGAAAATATGAAAAGTTTAACAAAACAAGAAAAGAGTTGGGCATTTTATGATTGGGCTAACTCTGCTTATTCAATGACTATTACATCTACTGTATTGCCTATATATTTCAAATCTGTTGCATCAGCAGGTGGAATGTCCTCTGCTAATTCTACAGCTCTTTGGGGATATACTATTTCCTTATCTACTATGGTTGTATCAATACTTGCACCAATTCTTGGTACTATAGCTGATTATAAGGGAAATAAAAAGAGATTTTTTAAGTTCTTCTTTAGTATAGGTGTTTTATTTACAACTTTACTTGCTTTTATTCCAGAAAATAATCCTATATTATTATTAATATGCTATGGCTTTGCCTTAGTTGGATTCTCTGGAACTAATATTTTCTATGATGCATTTTTAATAGATGTAACTACTCCAGATAGAATGGATAAGGTTTCATCCTATGGATTTGCTCTTGGATATATTGGAAGTACAATTCCATTTATTATTTCAATAGGTGTAGTTTTACTTTCTCAAAAAGAAATTTTACCTATTAGTCTTGCCCTTGCATGTAAGATTACCTTTTTAATTACATCACTATGGTGGATGATATTTACCATTCCAATATTAAAGAATGTTAATCAAATATACTATGTTGAACCAGAAAAGAATCCTGTAAAAAAATCCTTTAAAAGATTATTTACTACACTTAAAGCTATTAAAAATCATAAAAATATATTCTTATTCTTAATAGCATACTTCTTCTATATAGATGGTGTAGATACTATTATAGGTATGGCTACCTCCTATGGAACTGACCTTGGAATTTCTATGATATCCTTACTTATAATTTTACTATTAACTCAATTTGTAGCTTTCCCATTTACAATGTTATATGGTAAGTTATCTGAAAAAATTGGTGGTAAAAAATTACTTTACATCGGAATTATTACTTATACTATAATATGTATTTATGGATATTTTATAAAAACTACCTTAGACTTCTGGATTCTAGCTATGGCAGTTGGCTCTGCTCAAGGTGGTATCCAAGCAATTTCTAGGTCCTTCTACGGAAAGATGGTACCTAAAGAAAATGCAAATGAGTTCTTTGGTTTCTATAATATCTTCGGAAAGTTCGCTGCTATTATGGGTCCATTACTTATGGCAATAATAACTCAAGCAACAGGTCATACTAGAAATGGTATTTTAAGCTTAATAGTACTATTTGTAATAGGATTCCTTTGCTTAACAAGAGTAGATGATACTAATCATAAAGCTGCTATGAGTCAAAATAAAGATTTATCAATGTAATTTGAAAATATATTAAAATAACATCAAAATAAACATAGCTCTAAAGTTAGTATTTAACTTTCTTTAGAACTATGTTTTTACATAAACTATACCTACTAATTTATCGTTGAGATTAATTGAATAATTTTATATAATAAAGGTAAGAACTTAAGTAAATGACAAAATAAATTTAAATAAGGAAAATTGTAATGATTAAAACTTTAAAAGAATTAAATTTAGAAGATGATTTCTTATTTGCTAAAGTAATGAGTGATAAAGAAATATGTAAAGAATTTTTAGAAAAGCTTTTAGAAATTGAAATTGAAAAAATAGAAATGCCTGAAAATCAAAAGACTATAGATTTACTTTTAGAAAGTAAAGGCATTAGATTAGATATATATGTTAAAGATGAAAATAATACAGTTTATAATGTTGAAATGCAAAGAGGAAATAATAGAAATCTTCCCAAAAGATTAAGATATTATCAAGGAAATATTGATTTAGATTTAATCAGTAAAGGTGAAGATTATAAAAAGCTATCTAAAAGTTATATTATTTTCATATGTACTTTTGACTTATTTAAAGCAGGAAGACATAAATATACATTTGAAACTGTATGTGTTGAAGATAATACTATAAAATTAGAAGATGATACAAATAAAATAATATTAAATACAAAGGGAATATTAAATGATTTAAGTGAAGAACTAATTGAATTTTTAGAGTATGTAGAGAATTCAGATGATAAAACAGCTGAAAAAAGCAAGAGTACTTTAGTTAAAAATATTCATAGAAGAGTAATTGAAGTTAAGAGTAATCCTAATGTGGAGGTGGAATTTATGACACTTTTAGAACGTGATAGAGAAAAGTTAGAAGAAGGTAGAAAAGAAGGTAGAGAAGAAGAAAGATTGAATCTAGCTAAAGAAATGCTTAAAGATAATGAGCCTATTGAAAAAATAATGAAATACACAAAACTTAGCAAAGAAGAAATTTTAAATATTACAATATAGCGGAAACCTAATTGGTTGAGAATGTTTAAAAATTTGTGTAAATAATAAATTTGATTTACGAATATAACTGGAAAT
>NZ_JABUTB010000002.1:45510-66307 GCF_021443865.1 Clostridium sp. | reverse complement strand
GTAGTAGATTTGCTTTTACACAAATCTTCCTACATCCTCAATTGGTTTCCTTTTTTATTAATATATTATAAATATTTCTATTATTTATACACATATGTTAGGCTTACAATATGCCCATATATACAAAAAACAGTAGTTAGCTTTATTTTTACACAAAACTAACTACTGTCAAAGTTTTAATTTTTACTTATTAACTTTTCACTGGACGCTCGTCCTATTATATTTTATTTATTTTTAATTCTAATAATTTGTCGCAAACTTCATCTAATGATCTTCCAATGCTCATTTCTACTGATGAAATTACTGCTCCTTCCACCATAGCAGCATCTACAATTCTTATATTTTCTCTACCTTCCATTTCAAAGGCTTCTTTCACCATTTCTGCTGTTAAATAAGAACTTCCTAAGTCAAATAATATTAATACACCATCATCAGTATAAATCTTATCTAAAGCTTCATATATCTTACTATAATCATTTCCAAGTCTACCATCCTCAGTTCCACCTACAGCTTCTATTACAACATCTCCTGACATTTCTTTAGCAAGTTCCTTTATTCCCTTAGCTAATAATTCACTATGCGATACTATTAAAAGTGATACCATAACTATTCTCTCATCTCCTTAACAGTATTATAAATTACCTCTAAAATCATAAAGGATGATGTTGCTCCTGGATCTTCATGACCTATACTTCTATCTCCTAAATAGCTTGCCCTTCCTTTTCTAGCAGCAATAAGTTTTGTATATTCCATTCCCTTTTCTGCAGCTATTACGGAATTCTTAAGAGTGTCTAAAACTGGAAGATTATTATCTATGCCTTCACATACTTCATTATAGGCTGGTATTAATGCATCTAGCATGGTCTTGTCTCCTTCTTCTCCCTTGCCACGCATTTTTACACCCTCTATTGAAGCTTGTAATATATCTCTATAATCTATAATAGTTATTTCTGTTTTGCCCTTACCTAACATAGAAGCTTTCATAAATGCAGTTCCATATAAAGGTCCAGAAGCTCCTCCAACATTAGATACTATTGCCATACCTACTGTTTTAAAAATTTCTCCCCAATCTTTGAAATCTACATTTTCTATTTTTTCCTTTGCTACTCTAAAACCCTTACTTAGATTTATTCCATGGTCTCCATCACCAATTGCTGCATCTAAGTCAGTTAAAAATTGTTTATTTAAAGATATTTTATTTTCTATTTTATCAAATATATATAGTGTTTCCTTTAGTGTTAATCCCATATGTTTTCACTCCCATCCTATAATTGTTTAAATGCTGGAGTATCTGCCTTTGCATCTAATAAATTCTTTAATTCTTCGTCTAATTTTAATAAACTAATTGAGAATCCAGCCATTTCTATAGAAGTCATATATTCACCAATTAAAGTTTTATATACTTTTATATTCTTTTCTTCTAATATCTTATTTACTTTTCTATTTACAATAAATTGTTCCATTAATGGAGTTCCGCCTAAGCCATTAACTAAAACAGCAACTTCATCACCTTCTGCTAAAGTCATATCTGCTAATATCTTGTCCATTAAATGAGTAACTATTTCATCAGCAGTTTTTAATTCTTCTTTATGTGTTCCTGGCTCTCCGTGAATACCCATTCCAATTTCCATTTCATTTTCATCTAAAGTGAAATTAGGTTTTCCAGCAGCTGGAACTATACAAGGAGTAAGTGCCATACCCATACTTCTAACGTTATCTATTACCTTTTCAGCTACAGCTTTAACTTCTTCTAAATTAGCTCCTGTTTCTGCTTTAGCTCCTGCTATCTTATGAACAAAAACTGTTCCTGCTATTCCTCTTCTTCCTATTGTCCATGTACTATTTTCCACTGCAACATCATCATTAACTATTACAGATTCTACTTTAATGCCTTCCATTTCAGCAAGTTCTTTAGCCATATCAAAGTTCATAACATCACCAGTATAATTTTTAACTACTAATAGTACCCCTGCATCATTAGCAACTGCTTTAATGCCTTCATAAACTTGATCAGGTGTTGGTGATGTAAATACAGCCCCTGCCACAGCTCCATCAAGCATTCCATAGCCTACGAAACCACCATGAGAAGGTTCATGTCCACTTCCTCCGCCACTTACTAATGTAACCTTGTCAGTTTTCATTTCTTTTCTTACTAAAACGTTTGCATTTTCGACTTTACTTAAATATTCAGGGTAGGCATATAACATACCTTCTAACATTTCTTCAACAACATAATCAGGATTATTAATAACCTTTTTCATAAACCAACACTCCTTAAAATATATATTAAAAACTCACCTAATATTATTTTAAGTTTTTATTTAAACATTTACAACATATATTTTACATAATTAGAATTTATTATTTTCGCTCCTATATGGAATTATATTCCATATAGGCGTATAATAGGAATATCTATTGTACTAAATTGTATTTTAATACGTAGTTAGTAATATGAAATTTGTAATAAATAGGAATTTGTAGGGTGATTATTTTGGATAGAGAAGAGAGAAGACCGAAAATAAGGCTATTACTTTTTGGAGGAATCGTTATAATTTTCATTATAACTTTTTTGGGCTATAGAGTTTTACATAACAAAAGCTATAAAAATGAGGCTGTACAACGATTGGAATCAATTTATTTAAATGGAAAAGAGTATGGTTATGGCAGTCCTAATGAGAAGTATACTATTTCAAATATTTTGATTTGTAAGATGGATAATGGCAAAAAAATATATGAGATAAAGGAATATCCTAATTATGAATATATAGCAGTTTATTCTGCGTGGGATGGCACAATTTATAAAAGAGTAGAAAACTGAAAAACAAATTTTAATTTAGTGAATTAATTTAATATATTAGGAATTAATTAGTTATAGAAAATGAAAAATTATATAATATAAGCTATATAAAATTTAAAGGAGCAAAATTAAAATGAAGATAAGTCAAAAAATTAAACCATATATACCAATATTAATTGGAATTATATATATTATATATTTCTATACTTTTTTAAATTTTGTATATAAAAAAGGTTTGTTAATTTCATTAAAGGATGTATACCTTTCAAATATAGGAACAATGCTACTTATTGATTTTATCAACATGTTATTATTTCCCTTGGCTATAATTATATTTTATAGGAGAAATTTAGAGGATCTTGGATTTATAAAATCTAAACTTGCTATAGTATTATTATTCATTTATGGTTTATTTTTTCTACTGCATAGTGATTATACTATAAGAGGAATTTATGAAGCTTTTTTTTATTTGTTTATTGTTGCATTACCTGAAGAAATTATATATAGAGGATATATCTATAATTTCTTGAAAAAGCATAATCGTATATTTGCAATAATTATAAGTGGGATATTATTTGGAATCATGCATTCAATATTGCCTAGCATTATGTCAGAATCTAATATATCTACTATGATTAAAGATATGTTAAGTCAAATAGGCGGAGGAATATTAGGTGGTTATATCTTTATTTTGTATTTTGAAAAAAGTAATACTATCCTTATTCCAATACTAATACATGCTTTATTAGATTATTCATATAGTATATTAGGACCACTAGTAGCTATCATTGTATTAGTTTATCTGATTATTGTAAATAGAAGAAATAAAGAAGAATTTAAAGCCACTAATAAACATTTACTTGAATAAATAATTTATCCACTTCTATACAATCCATTATTAACATCAGTTTAAAAGATATAAAAATAAAAGCTCCCTAGAGAGCTTTTATTCCCTTCTCAAAATACTTCATAAATTTTTTAACTACTTCTTCATTATTATTATCCACATTCTTAAAAATTATCTCTTCGGATACGATTATAATAATCTATAACATCTCTATCATATTCTTTATTAATATTAATGGAGGTTAAAAGAAAGTCTGCAGTTGATTTACTCATAGCAACAGCTACATCATATAAAACTGCTATTCTTAGTAAGGCTTTAACATCTGGATCATGAGGTTGAGATGTTAATGGATCCCAAAAGAAAATCATAATATCAATATCACCATTTACTATAGCAGCACCTATTTGTTGGTCTCCACCCATAGGACCACTTTTAAAGCCATCTACTTTTAATCCTGTTCTTTCAGTAATAAGTTTTGCTGTAGTTCCAGTACCACAAAGTATATGTTTGCTTAATTCCTCTTTATTTTCTTCTGCCCAACTTAATAAGGCTTCCTTCCTATTATCATGAGCCACAAGTGCTATTTTCTTTACTACTTTCATTGTATAATCTTCCATAATTCTCCCCCCCATATTATATAAATACATATTTATACTGTTAATAAAATTATACATAATGGTAATTTAATTTACAATGTGGAAGGTTTATATAATAACTAATATTTGTAGTTCTCCCATATCCTTTGGAATTAAGTTATTCTCTTGTTTTTCTCCATTTATAAATATTCCTTTTTCTTTATCTCTTTTAATTATTATATTATAATCTTCTAATTTATTTTTAATATTAATTCCATATTCCTGCCATTCATTAGGTATACAAGGCTCAATTAAATAACCCTTTCCCTCTAATTTTTTAAGCCCTAGAATATCTTCTATTCCTACCTTATACATCCAGCCAGAAGCACCAGTATACCAGCTCCAGCCTCCTCTTCCTCCATGAGGCTCTTTAATGTATACATCAGCAGACATTACATAAGGCTCTACCTTATATCTTCTTGCTTCTAATTCTGTATTAGAATGATTTATAGGATTTATCATATTATAGTACTTCCATGCCTTAGTTCCTAAACCAAGCTTCGTAAGTGCAAGGATTACCCAAACAGCAGCATGAGTATATTGACCTCCATTTTCCCTAACTCCTGGAACATAGCCCTTAATATAACCTGGTTCTAAGGAAGATTTGTCAAAAGGTGGTGCTAATAATTTAATTAAACCATTATCTTTATCCACAAGATATCTATCTACAGCCTCCATAGCTTCCATAGCTCTTTCTTCCCTTGAAGCCTTTGAAATTACTGACCAGCTTTGAGCTATAGAATCTATTTTACATTCATCATTTTCTCTTGAGCCTAAAGGCTTACCATTATCAAAATAAGCTCTTCTATACCAGCCTCCATCCCAAGCTTCCTTTTCTTGATTTTCTTTTATAAATTCCTTATAGCCTTCATATTCCTCAGACTTTTCAATATCATCCTTGTATTTACAAAGTTCTTCAAAACCATCTAATATCTTATATAAGAACCAACCAACCCAAACGCTTTCTCCCTTTCCTTTATTTCCAACTGTACTCATACCATCATTCCAGTCACCACTACCCATTAAAGGTATATTATGACTTCCAAATTTTAAGGCTCTATCTATTGCTTTTAAACAATGCTCATAAATACTTCCTTCTTTATTTGATACATTAACTATAGTATATCTTTCATCTTCTCCATTTCTTAAAGGTTCATCCTCCAAATATGGAGCCTTTTCTTCTAAAATACTATAATCACCAGTGGATTTTATATACTCAATGGTCACATATGGCAGCCATAATAAATCATCTGAAAATCTAGTTCTTATACCAGAATTAATAATAGGATGCCACCAATGTTGAACATCACCTTCTAAATATTGTCTTGAAGCACTTCTTAATATTTGTTCTCTAGTTATAGATGGATTTAAAATTCCTATAGCCATAGAATCTTGAAGCTGATCTCTAAATCCATAAGCTCCACCACTTTGATAAAAGGCAGTTCTAGATAAATATCTACAGCTTAAGGTTTGATACATTAACCATCCATTTAAAAGGTAATCCATTGAAGGGTCTGGTGTCTTAACCTGTATATTTCCTAGGAAATATGACCAATATTCTTTTACTTCCTCTAAAGCAGTATAAACATTATCTATAATCTTATATTTATTTATCTTTTCTTCTATTAAAGCTTCCTCTTCTTCCTGACCTAGTAATATAACTACTTCCTTTTCTTCTCCTGCCCTTAGATAAATATCTAATTGAGAAGCTAAACATGGATCATATATACTTCCATATCTATTATTTAAATTACTTTCAGATAAAGCTTTTGGATTACTTAAATCTTCACCTATTCCAACAAAGCTTTTTCTATCCCCAGTAAAAAATTGATTTTCTTCTCCTTGTATAGATAAATAAGCTTTTAGCTTTCCAAAGTATTTAGAATATGGATTATTGCCATAAATACAATTCTCTTTTTTTTCAGTACTTATATATTTAGCACTTCCATAGTTATATACTCCAAGAACTAATTGAGCATAGTAAAATAAAGATAAATTTCTATCGTTGCTGGACAAGTTCTTAAGCTTTACCTTACATATTTTTAATTTTTCATTATTGGGAGTAAATACTTGAAGTTCACCCTGAATATTGTAGGCTGTATGTTTAAAAGTAGAATAGCCAAAGCTATGCTTTATAATATATTCTCCGCCATCTCTAACTGGCATAGGAGTAATTGTAAAATAAACACCACTAGAATTATCTCTAATATATAAGGCTTCCCCTGTTTTATCACTTACCCAGTCATTACTCCAAGGAGTTATTTTATTTTCTCTACTATTGCCACACCAAGTATAACTAGAGCCTACTTCAGAAATATGAAAGCCAAAATCCTTATTAGAAATTACATTTATCCATGGAGCTGGAGTATTCAAATAATCCTTAAGTTTAATAACATAACTCTTATCCTTTTTATCAAAGCCTCCATATCCATTAAAGAAATCTAAATCTAATTTTTCATTGGAATCCTTGTAATTATCCATTTTATAATCTTCAAAATTAACTTCTATATTATTTTCTTCCTTAAAATCTAAGGTATCAATTATTACTTTATCTTCACTTAAAGCTTTGATAGCTTCCTTATTTTCAAAATTCTTAATATACTCTGATTCATTAATATTAACCTTTATTCTATTTATTGGTGCTAAATCTTTACTATTTTTATACTTATCATAATCATAGTTAATTGCTTCCATTAATTGCTTTGATAAATTACCTTTTTCTGAATCAATATATATTCTAGAAATTCCTATTAAAAAGTCTCTTACTTCTTCTCCCATAGTAGATTTATTATGAATAAATACTCCACCTTGTTTATTTATAAATTCTCTTTCTAAGGAATTATTAATTGTTGATATAATATCCTTTTGAAGTGGTTCTTCATAAGATACTTCTTCTTCATTGTAAATTACTAAGTCACATTTAACTCCCTTATTTCTAAAATAATAATGCATATTAATTGTTTGTCTTAGTAAATCAATATCCTCTTCACCATAAATAACAAGTAAAATTATAGGTAAGTCTCCAGATATTCCGTATGCCCATAAATTTTCTTGATTCATACTTATATTTTTTATATAAGCTTCTCTATTTTTTCTTCCACTATGTAAATAAAGTAAATAGGATGCTAAACTTTGATAAATATTAGCCTGGGCTGACCTAATTCCTATATGTTTAAGCTCTAAAGCATTAGAATAGTTATAAGCATCTAAAGATTTTTCAATAACAGGTATATCTTTATACTTATAAATTAAATCTAAAATTTCCTCTTTAGATTCTCCTACTCCTGTTAAATAATATATACTTCCTTCTTCACCTGGTTTTAAAGTTATTCTGCATCTAATACTCATAATTGGATCTAATACAGTTCCCACAGTATTTTGTAGTGGTGCATCATTATCCATAACCTTTGGAGATTTTAAATCTCTATTTCTTCCAATAAAGTTTAGTCTAGAAGTTTCATAAGTTATATCACCTTCAAGGTTCTTATTACTGACTACATTATGAAAAATATAATGAGTAATTGCCCCTTCAGCTCTTGGTCTTCTATTCCCAATTAATGCTTTAGCTTCTTCATTATATTCTGTACTTATAAATAAATTAGAGAAACTAGGATGAACAGCATCACCTTCAAAGCTTTGAAGTGTTACTTCTAAATAGCTAGTTATTTCTAAAGTTCTTTGCTTTTTTGAATTATTTTTTAAGGTTATTTTTCTAAACTCCAAATTATCTTCACTAGATAGCATAACTTCATATTTTGTACTTATATTTCCATCAGTACTTTTAAACCTTGCCTTATCTAAGGTAAACTCAACTAAATAATCATCCTTTTCCTCTTTGCAAGGCTCATAGGTTGCACTCCAATAATCATTAGAATTTAAATTCTTTATATAAAAGAACATTCCACTAGAATCAGAGGTACTGTCACCCTTCCACCTATAAACTGTCATATCATTCTTTTTAGAATATCCACTACCACTATCTGAAATCATAGTAGAATAAACTCCATTTGAAAGTAATAAAACCTCTGGATTTTCTCTTTTACTTCCTTTAAATACTCTTGGTATAAATTCTTCTCTTTCCACTAACTTTTTATTAAAATTAATTACATCTATCTCTCTATCAAATACTATATACTCTGGCACCTTTTCCTTTAACAATATTTCTGCCGCTTTAATTTCTGGTATATTATGAAATCTTTCTTTTAATATATTATTATTTATTACATTATCTAAAGCTAAAAGAGACATTCCTAAATGATGAACCATGTAACATCTTACTTCCTTAGAGTCCTCCTTTCCTTCACTATAATCTATTGCTTCAATGAATCCATATCTTCCATAAGCATTTAAATCATATAAATTCTTTAAGTTATCTAAGGAAGCCTTCGTATCTAAAGGTAAAGTCATAATAGATGAATATGGAGAAACTACTAATTCATCATCAAGACCTCTTTTTAAACCAACTCCAGGTACACCAAATGCCTTATATTGATACACATCATTAATATCAAATACATAATAAGCCGATTCTGATATGCCCCATGGTACATCCTTCTTATCTCCATAGGACATTTGAGCCTTTAAAACTGAAGAGTAAGTTAATGACCAAATAGTATTATCAAAGGACTTCATAATTTGATAAGGCATAAAGTACTCAAACATAGTTCCACTCCAAGATGCAAGAGTTTTAAAGCCAAAAACCTTACTCATATTCCTATTTAAGTTATACCAATGCTCCTTTGGAATTTCTCCTCTTGCTATTGTTAAGAAGGAGGTTGTTCTTGATTCTGAAGCCATTAAATCATAATAGGAATTCCCCAATGATTTATCTTCCACATTATATCCAATAGAAAATAATCCTCTCTCCTTGTTATATAGAAAATCAAATTTCATATCTTCCATAATACTTTCAATTTCTGAAGATAAAACTAATAATCTTTCATCAAATTCCTTTAATTTAATTATTCTCTTATCTAATACTTCTTTAAATTCATTCCCTGAAGCTTCCTTAATATCCTCTAATATATCTATTATTTGAAGGAGAGTTGGCATCTTATAGCTTTTTAAATAATCTATAACTATTTTTTCTATACCTTCAAAGATAAAATCATAAAAATCTATTTTAGTTTCTATTTGTTTTTCTAACTTTTTAAACCAATACTTTTCTTTACCTTCATCTGAATCCTTATTAAAGCTTTCTAATTTTATTTTAACTTTAGTTAATTCATCCATTAATATATTTTTATATTCTTTTAACTCTATATCATCTGGAAGTCCATGATAAAATTCTTCTTTATCATCTTTTCTTATTAATTCATAGGTATCCTTTAAAGATGAAATTTCTTTTTCTCTAATTATTGGTTTATTTCTAAAATTCTTAACTTCTTCCTTAATTATCCACAGGTAACCTAAAAGATTTCCACTATCAACTGTGGATACATATCTTGGCCATAGGGATAACTTTGTTTTTGTATCATACCAATTTAAATAATGTCCTTTATATTTTTCTAAACCTCTCATTCCATCTATAGTAAGTTCAAGTCTATAAATTACTTCTCCAATAGATAAATATCCTAAATCATAAGCTACAATATTACTTATTAATCCCATTCCAATATTAGTTGGAGAAGTTCTATAAGCCACTCCCTTATAAGGTTTCTCTTGATAATTATCTGGTGCTAAATAATTATTTTCTTCATTAACAAAATCTTCGTAATAAGCGAAAATCCTTCTTGATAATTCTCTTAAAAAATCTTCATCTTCAATTTCTAATCTATCCTTAACTATTATTTCTTCCTTAGATATTTTGCAAGCTATAAATGGTGATAAAGCCCACAATATAGCAATAGGTATTGTAACTATTACTATTTCATAGGAGTTAAAAAAGCTTAAAATTAATATTAATGCAGACATTAATACATTTATCCACATTTTCTTATAATACCAGGAATAAGTATTTTCAACTGATGATTCTACCTTTTCTGATGTTTTCCATTGAAGTAGATTTTTCTTAGATATAGTTATCCTATATAAACTTCTACATATTGCATCTAGCATTAAATAAGCTTGATAAGGTATAAAGCTTATTATTAATATAATTTGTCTTAAATTTTTAAAGCTTCCCATTAGTTTTCTTTTTGGAGTTACCACAAAATCTGTAACTGTAAATACCAATGGTATTATAATTGCTAAAAATAATAAAACTGCCATTTGAATTGCATTATTAAAAACTGTTAGTGTTGCAATTAAGCCAATTAATAGACTAGGAGCAAGTAAACTTCTTCTTAAATTATCGAATATCTTCCACTTAGATATTGATGATAGTTTACTAGAAAATAGATAACTAAATATTTGCCAGTCTCCTCTAACCCATCTATGTAATCTTAAGGCACTAGACATATAACTTGATGGATATCCGTCTACTAACTCAATATCAGTAACTAAGCCACATCTTGTTAATAAGCCTTCTATTAAATCATGGGATAATACTTTATTTTCTTTTATTTCATCCTTTAAAAGATTGTAAAAACTATTAATTTCTATTATGCCTTTTCCTGTAAATATTCCCTCATTAAATAAATCTTGATAGGTATCTGATGAAGCTGTAGAGTATGCATCCACCCCTGCATCGCCTGCAAATATCTTTGAAAAATATGTTTTATGTTTATCTTCTAAATTAACACTTATCTTTGGTTGCATTATGCTATAGCCTCTTACAACTTTTCTATCTTCAATGTAAGGCTTATTTAAAATATGGCTCATAGCAGAAATTAATTTTTTTGCACTTCCTATAGGCAAAAAGGTATCACTATCTAAGGTGATTATGTACTTTGAATCTATTAAATTACTAATATCGCTACTTATTACATTGTAGCTAGTATTTTTATCTCCTTTAATTAAGGCCATAAATTCCATAAGCTTTCCTCTTTTTCTTTCATGGCCCATATATACATTTTCTGATTTATTAAATTGTCTTTTTCTATTTAAGAAGAAAAATCTATTGCCATACTTTGAGTACTTATTATTTAAATCATTAGCAAGTCTTATTCCTTCTTCATTAATAACTTTATCTTCTGCTTCTATTTCATTATAACTATCAGATAAATCTCCAAGTAATGCAAAGTAAATATTATTATCTCTGTTTCCTAAATAATATACCTCTAGCTTTTTCATTAAATTTGTTACATCTCTACTATTACTTAAAATAGCTGGAATAACTACTATGGTTTTATCCTCATTAGGTACTCCATTAGAATAATCCATCTTTGGAATAAAGCTAACCTTAGTTATTTTAGCTATAAACCAATTAAATAAAGCTATAACAACTTCACTTGATGGAACTAGCATTAATATAAAAGCAAATATATATTGAGAAAGGCTAAAGCTTAAAGGAATAAAATAATTTAGTAGTAGAATTAATAAATCTACTGCTATAGTTCCAAGAAATATAAATGCTATATAACCACCCTGTGATAATTTTTTATTTATATTTTTATTAATATCGAATCTTTTTAAAAGCTCTTCTAACCCATCATCTACTAGATAATACCCAATATGGTCTTTAAAAATTTCTTTATCCTCTAAATGTAAGCTACTAAGTTCTAATGCTGTTTTTATAATATCAACTTCACTTATAGCAGTTTTTCTAGAGATTTCTTCAACCTTATGTCTGTAATAATCTTTAGTTTCAAAATCCATTTCATTATAAATTCCAGAAGGATCTTCCATTAATAATTTTTCTGCCTTTGAAGTTTCATTAAAAAATCTATTCCAATTAATAGAATCCATTACTCTTAAGGAATTTATATTACTTCCTATGGAGGTTGCTATAGCTCCCTCTCTTATATGTTCCTTTATTATTTCTTTATCAAAGCTACTATTTTTGTTTCCTTTTAATCTTCTTAAAGCGAAATTGTATACTCTCTCATCTTCAATGGAGTTATCTCTTAAAATAGTAAAAAACTTATCTATAAATTCTGGTGAAAATAATCCATCATGTAGAGTTTCTGAATCCCCAAAATAATTATTTTCAATTTCTCCTTCATTACTTTCCTCATTATTAATTAAAGGATATCTTTCTTCTAATTTTCTTAATATCCAATCTAAATTATTTTTTTCATAATTCTCTATAACTAAATTAGCTAACCTTTTAGCTCCAAGCCTTTGTTTTTGAAGTACTACCATATCATTTACTATTAAGGCTAAGTTAATAATTAAAGCTATTCTTAGCATTAATGGAAATGCCCAAAGTTCCCCAATTGTATAATCTTCTTCTTGATTATTAATAAACCTTACACATTCCTCTTCATTTACAACATTATTATTTAATTCAATATAATCCTTAGCCAAATTATAAATTCTTGGATAGCTAAAATCATCAATTTCTATATTAGGTAAATTATCAAAATAACTATGTGGCAGATTATGCTTTATAGTTTTATATTCCTTTTCAATTAAATAAATATTATCCAATAGCCATTCTGCTGAAGGAATAGCATCCTCCCCCTGCTTCACTAACTTATTTAAATATCTATGATTATGAAGAATACCCTTAAAGGCATCATTTAATTCCATTAATACAGTTTTCCTTATATTGTTTACTGTTTCCTTCTTCACAAATAAGTCCCCTTTCACTTAAGCTTTATTACATCAGATAAACCTATTATTCGCAAAAAAGCAGAATATTAATCATATGGAATTATATCCCAAATAAGTGTATAATAAAAATATGTTTTATTAGGAAATTGTATTTAAGTGCGCAACAAAGCTTATTTAATATAATATGAAGCATAAATGAATTATGAGAATAGGAGAATTATAAATGAAAGAGGATATTTATAATTATTTAGAAAAGTTTGAAGCACAAACAAAGCAAAGATTTTATGATTTACATGAACTTATTTATGAAAGTACTTCCAGAAACATTGATGAAAAATTGTGGGCTAAACTACCTTCATTCTATGTAAATGATAATTTCGTTCGACTTATTCCTTTTAAAGACCATATTAATATTGAAGCAAAAGCAATAGTTTTTCATAAAGATGAATTGTCAGGATATAAAATAACACCTAAAGGTATGTTACAAATTTTTCATAATCAACAGGTACAGTGGGAATTATTAAAAACAATATTTAAAGAAAGTTTTGAATAATGTTAATGCGTTAAGTTCTTTTATTATGAATCAAATATGGACAAATTTATTTATCCACTTTTATGCTTTCCATTATTAACATTACTAAAAAAATCCTATAATAATTAAAGACAAAAAAATAAGGCTGTACAACAGCCTTAAGCTTCCAAAACTCCCTAAGGAGTTTTAACATTAATTCTACATTTTACATTCTTCACTTTTAATTACTTAAAAACTCATTTATGAGTCTTTTCCTTAATTCTTTCATTTTTTCATGCCGCCTTTGCGTTAGCAAATAGGCTTTTCATTTTTTTATTTTACCTTGAATTCTTCTATAGCACTTCTAGTTATTCTTAGCTTTTCCTCTATGCCTTTTAAGTTATTTCTAGCCATGCCTAAAAACAACATATCAATAACTGCTAGTTGTGAAATTCTTGAACTCATAGCCCCTTCTCTTAAGGATTTTTCTACAAAAGGTATTCTTAAAACTATATCTGACATATCTGCTAAAGTATTATTTATACTTGCTCTTGTAATTGATATAACAGGAATTCCTTCATTCTTAGCATTATAAGCACATTTAAGAACCTCTTTAGTTTCTCCTGAATAGGATATTGCAACTGCAACATCGCCTTTTTCCATAAGTGCAGATGCTGTCATTTGAAGATGTGTATCGTTATGGGCTATACATCTTACATTAATTCTGCTTAATTTATAATAGAAGTCCATTCCAACTAAACTAGAACTTCCAACACTAAATATATAAATATTTTTTGCTTTATTTAATAATTCTATAGCCTTTTCTAATTCTTCTTCCTTTAAAACTCCAACAGTTTGATTCATTATGGAATCTATAGAGCTTTTTACACCTCTTATTATGTTCTTTGTAGATAGGTCATTATGAAGATATTCAAAGTCTGAATTATCATCATTTTGTAAACTAACAGATAACTGTAATTTCATTTCATTTAATGAATCAAATCCAATCTTTTTAGAAAATCTAACTACAGTTGGCGCAGATGTATTTGTAATATCTCCAATCTCCTTGGCTGACATACTAATAATACTTTTTTTATTACTTAGTAAAAATTCTGCTATTGACTTTTCCCTATCAGTAAAACTATCAAAATTTTGTTTAATATACTGCAATACGTTCATTTTCACACCCTACTATTCTTTTATTTATTGATATTAAATTGAAACTGTTTGCTACCCCTTATATATTTTAATAAAAATAAATCCTTTTGTAAAACAAATCCTACTACGTTAGTCCTAAGGTCTTTATTTCCATCACTTTTTAATATTTGAAGTTCTCCCATATATCTTTGGTAATCCTTATTATCTATAGTTATGTCTCCATATTTTTTATCTACTGTATTAAAGGGTTCAATAATATCTCCATTTAATATAAGTCTACTTTCACTTGCTCTAATGGCATCTCTAGCTTCATCAGTTCTTGCTGAATAAACTTCATTTAATAATCTAAGTGTAACATCATCTTTAGCATTAACATGTATATTTAATTCAATTACATTTGGTTTTAATGTAGATAAATCCTTAAGTTCATCCATACTTGGCAATGAATCTCCTATAAATACAGATGTATTCTCTAAGGCAAATAAATGATTAGCTGCTTCTCTAACCTCTTTATTTCTATGATCTTCTAAGGTTGGAAGACCATCCTTTAATGGACTTCTTTTTCTATTATTTGATTGCACAAATGCAGAAGCCTTAATACCTTTTTTCTTTAATAATTCATTTTTTCTAATCATACATTCTTCAGAAATTCCTGTTCCTACCCTTGGATAAAAATTATGAAGAGCATCTACATTTTCATAATTGGGATTATATTTATCAAGTCTTTGGAAAAATTCTTCTGTAACTGTAGATGCATTTAATTGAATTTTAATTCCGTATTCATTCTTCGTCATAGTTGCAATATCTTTTTCATCATAACCAAAGTCAATTCTTATAGTCTTAACACCCATATCTCTTAAGCCTTTTAAATCCATATCTTCTAATTCTAAAAACTTAAAAGTATTTGGAGATATATCACTAATTATATCCATATCATAGTCTTTAGCTAATTTAAAGAATTCTTTAACTTCTACTTTTAAAACTTCATAGTTTGCCTCAGGTATATGTAATGAAGTAAATATTCTAGTAAATCCTAAGTTATGGGCATCCTTTAATAATTTTATATTTTCTTCCTTAGTATTATCTAAGCCAAAATAAACAGAAAATCCAAAACTCATACAATCACCTCAATCTATATATTAAAAATATTACTAATATCCTTTAAAATCTGTGGATACATTTCTCTCCAGCTATCCCAAGTATGTGGTGCTACATCTTTAAGTTCATATTTAATATTAAAACCTCTTTCCTTAGCAAAGGTAAAGAAATTATCTATATTTTTATAAAATATTATTTCATCATCTTTACCATGATAAGTGAATATACTTATGTCTTTATTACTTTCTTTACTCATTAGAATCCTATAGGAATTATTATAATATAAATTCAATAATGGAGTTCCATATATAGGGTTATCAGTAGGCTCATCCCAAATTGCTGGTGACATTAGCCCAATTGCTGTAAATATATTTTCATTACTTAAAGCTATATTTAAAGCTCCATATCCCCCCATAGAAATACCAGATATAGCTCTACTTTTTTTATCTTTTATAGTTCTATAATTAAAATCAATAAAAGGTATTAAATCCTTTACTATTGCAGTCTTCATTTTAAAAGTAGGTCCATCTAAATAAAAGCTATTAAATCCATCAACAAAGATAACTATCATAGGCTTAACTTCTTTATTTTCTATTAGTTTATCTAATACTGCCTTTGAATCTATTCTAGTTTCATCACTTGTATTTGTAACATTTCCACCCCATCCATGCAAAACATAAAGTGTAGGATATTCCTTATCTAGATTCTCCTTATACTCTTTAGGTAGATAAACTCTGTAATTCCAATGTATTTTCATTGTTTCTGACCACATAATTTCAGCAATAATTTCTGATGACTTTTCTATAATATTCTCCAACTTAATCCCGTCTCCTCTATATTAATTAGAAATATATAAAATAAATGGATAGCATTATATTCTCTAAATACTATCCCTTTATAAATCAAATTTTATTTATCTAATACTTTTTAAAGCTTCAGCAATATACCCTTTATTTTCATCTAAAATTTTCTTTGCTTCATCTTTATTTAAATTTGAAAGAATCATAAATATTGAAAGCTTAACATCAAAATCAGTAGTTTCTAATACTTTTTCAGCTTCTTCTCTTTCTACTCCAGTTGCTTCACAAACTATTTTCTTTGCTCTTTCAACTAGCTTCTCATTACTTGCTCTTACATCAACCATTAAATTCCCATAAACTTTACCAAGTTTTATCATAGCACCTGTTGATAGCATATTTAAAACTAATTTTTGTGCTGTACCAGATTTTAATCTTGTTGATCCAGTTACAACTTCTGGCCCTACTACTGGTGCTATTGAAATTTTAGCCGCCTTTGCAACATCTGAATTTGCATTACAAGTTACTGACACAGTTAATGCACCTATTTTATCAGCATAATTTAATCCGCCAATTACATAAGGTGTTCTTCCTGAGGCTGCTAATCCAACTACCGTATCATTTTCACTTAAAGAAATATTTTTTAAATCTTCCATTGCTAATTCCTTAGAATCTTCTGCTCCTTCTTTAGCTCTGAAAATTGCTTCATGTCCTCCAGCAATTATTCCTTTAACTAATTCTTCTGAAACTCCATAGGTTGGTGGACACTCTGAAGCATCTAATATCCCTAATCTTCCTGAAGTACCAGCACCTATATAAATAAGTCTTCCCCCTCTATGGATTCTTTCCACTATTCCATCTATAGCCTTAGCTATCTTTGGTAATTCTTCTTCAACTGCAAATGCAACTTTTTTATCTTCAGAATTTATTATCTTTACCATTTCTAAAGTTGAAACTTTATCTATATTTAGTGAATTTTCATTTCTACTCTCTGTCGTTAGCTTTTCTAAATCTATTTTTTTCATACAAATACCTCCGAACACTTTAGCTATATTCTAAAAAGCTGTTACATTATAATAATATCATACTTGAAATATCATTTCAATATTAATAGTTATTTTTTGAATTGTATTTCAATATTTATTTAAATACTTGTAACATTAATTAATATGTATTTATATTTATTAATTAAAAAGGAAGCTTAGTCTAGATTTTTCTAAGCTTCCTTAATTAATTTTATTTTTTATGTATTTATAAAATGTTGTATCTTATGAAATATAATTTCAAATTATACATTATAGAAATGAGTAAATAGCTTAATAGTATATTCATTATCCTTCACAGCTGCAAGCTCTCTAATTGAATGCATTGAAAGTAATGGTGCTCCCATATCCATAACTGGAATAGTTAATAATGATGATGTTATTGGTCCTATAGTTGTTCCACCTCTTACATCAGATCTATTAAAGAATTTTTGGTATGGAACTTCTGCTGAATTACAAAGTCCTTCAAATATAGCTGCATTATAGCTATCAGTACTATAGCTACCTGATGCTGCTGTTTTTAATACTGGACCCTTTCCTAATACTGGTCTATTAGTTGGATCGTGTTTTTCTTCAACATTTGGATGAACAGCATGAGCTAAATCTGCAGAAATCATTAATGAATTTGCTAACGCTCTGTGAAGTCCTTCTCTATCCTTTCCTAATGCTAAAGTTATTCTTTCTAATATATTTAATAATAAAGCTGAATTTGCTCCTTGAGCTGTTAAGCTTCCTATTTCTTCATTATCCATACATACCATAACTTTAGTTGATTTATTAGGCTTACTTTCTATTAATGCTTGTATTCCTGTATAAACCATCCACATATCATCTAATCTTCCAGCTGAAATAAATTCTTCATTTAAGCCTATAATAGCTCCCTTTTCAACTTCATAAAGACCTAAATCAAAGCCTAGTATATCTGCTGCAGAAACATTTAATTCTTCTGCTAATACCTTAACTAAGTATCCATCCTTTTCAAACTTATCATTAATAAGACTTAATAAAGGTAATGTATCCTTTTGTCTGTTTACATTCATTCCTTCATTTACATTTCTATTCATATGAATAGCAAGACTTGGTATTATTAATAATAGCTTATTAATATTTACAAGCTTAGTTTCTGGCTTTAATGGTGAGCTTCCCTTTAATGTAACCTTACCTGCAATACCTAAAGGTCTATCAAACCAAGTATATAAAATTGGTCCTCCATAAACTTCAGTATTTAATTTTAAGTAAGTTCCCTCTGAAACCATTTCTGGATTTGCTTTAATTCTAAAGCCTGGTGAATCTGTATGTGCTCCAATTAATTTAAAACCATCCTCTTCAATATCGCCATTTCCAATAGTAAAGGCAATAAGAGCTGAATCATTTTTTATAACATAATACTTACCATCTTTTTGTAAGTTCCACTTATCACTTTCTTTTACTTCAGTAAATCCATTTAAATCTAATCTTTCTTTAATGGTTTTTACAGAGTGATGTGCTGTTGGACTTTTATATAAAAAGTCAATTAAATCTAATGCTAATTTTTTTTCCATCTGTATCCTCCTAGAATATTTTATTTTTATTATATCATATAAATAAATAAAAAAAATATAATGCTAGCTGCGACCTCGTAAACTCCAAGTCGCCTTCATATGATATTTATCTCCCTTAAGTCTAAAGGAAGTAATTTACAAAAAATTATTAATAGGTAACTTTTTTATAAATTCCTAAAAAGCAAAAATAAGATATAATGCTAACTGCCACCTCGTAAACTCCAAGTGGCCTTCATATATATAGTTTATTCATAGTATAAGCTTTTTACAATTGAAATTACTATTCTTTGGTATATAATTAATTTATGGTCTTTAGGACAATATAATATTAATTATTAAAATCTAAATCTTTAAGTTTTATAATTTTAAAAAACACATATAATTAATTATTGGATAAAATAGTATAACTTATGTAATTAATCAAATAAATTTTTTCTATAAATAGGAGTGGTGGTATGGTTTCTAAATTTTTAGTTAATAGCTTTATTAAGAATAATGAAGATATTAAAAATCCTAAAGTTCGTAATGCTTATGGAACCTTAGGTGGTATAGTTGGAATAATTATTAATTTTATTTTATTTTTAATTAAATTTTTTGTAGGTGTTCTAGTTGGATCTATAGCAATTTCTGCTGATGCCTTTAATAACTTATCAGATGCTGGTTCCTCTGTAATAACTATAATTGGATTTAAAATGGCTAGTAAACCTGCTGATGCTGAACATCCTTTTGGTCATGGAAGAATTGAATATTTATCTGCACTTATAGTAGCATTTTTAGTAATGCTTGTAGGTGTTCAATTTATTAAATCTTCTATTGAAAGAATTTTAAATCCTACAACAATAACCTTTGAAGTTATACCTTTTATCCTTTTAATAATTTCAATTGGTTTTAAAGTATGGTTATCATCCTTTAATAAATTTGTAGGAAATAAAATTAATTCATCAGCCTTAAAGGCAGCAGCTACAGATGCCTTAGGAGATGTATTTACTTCAAGTACTGTTGTTATTTCCTTCTTACTTGCAAAGTTTACAACCTTCCCACTAGATGGGTATATTGGAGTTTTCGTAGCACTAGCAATATTATATGCTGGATTTGGCTTAGTAAAGGAAACCTTAAACCCATTACTTGGAGAAGCACCTGATCCTGAACTTGTAAATGAAATATGTGAAAAGGTATTAGCTTATCCTCTTATTTCTGGAGTTCATGACCTTATAATTCATAATTATGGTCCTGGGAGAATTATAGCATCATTACATGCTGAAATACCTGCTGATAAAGATATAATGGAAATTCATAATGTAATAGATAGAGTGGAAAGAGAAATATCAAAGGATTTAAACATACATTTAGTAATTCATATGGATCCTATTTGTGTTATTACAGACGAAATTAAGGAAACCTGGGATTACGTTGAAAGTGTCCTTAGAAAGTATCCTGTAATTAAATCTATGCATGACTTTAGAATAGTTGGTGAAGGTGACAATAAGAATCTTATATTTGATATAGTTGTCTCTCCAACATTATCTGGCCGTAAAAAGGAAAAGGAAAGAATGATTAATGATATTAAGACTTCTATTAACTCTGAGAATCCTCAATATAATTGTGTAATAACAGTAGACTACGACTACATGGAGTAACATTCCGTATAAATAACATATCTCTTGCTCCGTCGCAAGCTCCAAGTCGCCGAGATATGTTATTTATACTCCCAATACTGAAGGAAATAACTCCTCAATTCTTGGTCGTTATGAACGTAATATTACTATTAT
>NZ_JABUTB010000002.1:35474-45308 GCF_021443865.1 Clostridium sp. | reverse complement strand
CAACATATTATTTACACTCTTTTCAATTTTAATACTGAAGGAAACAACTCCTCAATGCTTGGTGGTTATGAATAGTGAGGTGCTTACTAAATATTCTCTTTTAGTTTATGGCTATGTTAGATTAAATTGTTGATTTTATACACTAAATAAGGCTGTCCCGAAGGACAACCTTATTTAACTAATTTAAAAAGTTTAACAAACAATAATAATAGGATTATAAATTAACCTATTGTAACATAGAGGCTAAAATCCATACTACTAACTATTTCTTTTTAACTTTACTGTGCTATAACTCAAAACAAATAAGTCAATAAGCATTATGCTACCAATAACTCTTATTGCAATATCAGAGAATGGTGATATAAACAGATTAATTCCCATACATATTAATGTAATTATCATTATAATTAAGCTTATCATAAATATATTTTTGTTTTGCATTTACTCTTTTCCTCCTTATCAATAATAAATATATTGTATAAATATACCATATTGGAAAATTAGACATATTGCATTATATACTACTGAAACAATTTTCATTCCTCCTAAAAATATTATTTGTAAATTATTCTGCTTTTGAATTTAATACTAAATATTCATCTTTAGAAATGTTATAATACAGAGCATTAACCGCCATATTATCTAAGGATTTTATTATTTCTTTTTTAGTTAATTTATAGTTAAATCCACATTTTTCATTAACTCTTTTGGAATTACTATTGAAATCAAAATGTCCACACCATATTAAATCTAAATTCATTTCCATAAAGCCATATTGAATTAATGCTTTTACTGCTTCTGGAATGTATTCACTTCCCCAGTAATTAGGATTAAGCACATAACCAATTTCCCTCTGTTTTAAGTCCTTCAAAGAAGAATCTGGTTTTCTTTTATGTAATCCTATCCCCCCAATTACTTTGTTTTCTTTTCTTAATACTATGGCATAGGAATCATTGTTTTTTATGAACATCTTTATTGTTTCTTTACTTTCCTCTTCTGATTTATGTGGCTTCCATCCAGCTCTTGGTCCTACTAATTCACTTTTAGAATACTCATATAAATCTTTGCTATCACTAAGCTTCCAAGGTCTTAATATTAATCTTCTAGTTACTATATCTCTCATATTACCCTTCTCCCTTATATGTGTCTTAGCGTTTTAAATTTGTGATTATTTCTGATAAGTTTAAATATTAAATTTATAGAACTATAATTTATAGAGCTTTTATTAATACATATATTAAACTCACATTTTAATTTAATAATTATGGTAAAGTAATAATTATATTTTTATTTTATTATAATATATCCACCCTAAATATGGTATATTTTTCAAGTTATATTTATTTATGAAATTTTTAAGATATGCTTATTGTTTCTGCTACCTATTATGTGATTAATTATTATATAAAAATTTAATTTTATAATATCCTCATAATATAAAAAGTTCACTAATGTTACCTTCTTTAATAAGATAACATTAGTGAACTTTATTGATTTAAATATAATTTAAATATAATTTAAATAGTATATAAATGCTAATGAAGTTCCTGTAAGAATAATAAAATTAATAATAGCTAACTTATATTCCTTCTTTATAGCTGTAATTATAAGTGCAATACCACTTAATGCCATATTTATTAAAGCTAAATAAAAATTAGTAAATAGTCCTCTAATAAATATAGTTTCTAATATGTACATTACTGTGCTTATAAATACAATATTTTGTACTACTTTAATCCATTTACTTTTAGTTGATATAATATTTTTCTCCATATTATTTCACTCCCTTATTAAATTATAAGACTATGTTAATTTACATAGATTGCTATTTTTTTGCTTTTTTATTATATATTTTGTGATAGAAAAAATCTACTTTTATAGAGAGTCTTATATGAAATTTAACAAAAAGTTTACGATTTTAATACGGAATTCACACTTTAAATTCTTATATTAACTAACCTTAATAATTCTGTTTTTATTATTTATAACACTATTATATAATTAATTATTTTTATGAAAATTTATGGTTATTTTATCCCTTATAGTGTAATAATGCTTAATACCATATTGATTAGAGCTAAATAAACATTAGAAAATAGTCCACTAATAGATATAGATTCTAATATATACATTGATGTAGTTATAAATAGAATAAAGGAGCTGTCGCACAATGTAATCTGTTGCCACAGCTCCCTTTAATATTATTAATTATTATTTACCATTGCGTTATAAAATTCTTCATTAACCTTATATCCTGAATTTAAATATGCTAAAAGACATGCTCCAAGGTCTGGAGATAGTATAGGTTCTATTAATTGAACATTTAAGTTTTCTAGCATACTTCTTAAAGGATTAAGTATTAATTCCCCACTTTTAAAAACTCCACCTGTATAGGATACTTTAACCTGTTCTTTTCCAAAGTTTCTTAATAAGGTCTTTATCATTTCAGTAATTTCAACAGCAGCTTCATTAAATATTGCCATTGCTTCCTCATCACCTAAATTAGCTGCTTCTGAACATATTCTAGAAAATTTTGCTATTTCACTTCTATCACCTTTTATCTTATCATTTACATAAGATATTATTTCAGCATCTTTATTTAGATTTAAGTTAGATTTAATTAATTCATATAGTGCTGCCTTTTCTACACGTCCATCGCTTTCTTTACTAAATAGGGCTATAGTCTTTTTCCCTATCCAATATGCTGAAGCTTCATCACCTACTGTATATCCCCAGCCTCCACATCTTATAATTTCATTATTTTTTAATGCTAAGGCTATAGAGCCAGTTCCAGCTACTATATTAATTCCATCCTCACCAGCTAAAGCACCTGCTATTGCAACTCTTACATCACTTACTAAATTATATTTAATATTCTTAAATACTATCTTTACTATTTCTGCTATCTTCTCTGCAATTTCTTTTACAATTCCATAGCCAGCTAATCCTAAAGTCACTCTTTCTATATCTTCTTCTGAAATTTTATTATTAGCTATGATTTCTTCTAATCCTTCTCTAAGAAGCTTTTCTAAATTATCAAAGCCTATTTGAGTAGGATGTGAAGGCCCTTTTATAACTCTACTAATAACTTTTCCATTTTCATCTATTAACGTAAAACAAGTTTTAGTTCCTCCACCATCAACGCCTAAAAAATACATAAACTTCACCCTACTTAATTAAATTAAAATTGAATTTTTGCCATGGTCTAATATAATCTAAAATAAATATTTCTTCGTCCTTAATATGTCCAACTACATTTGACTTACCGCTATTTTTCATATCACTTAAAGCTATTTGTAATTCTCCAGCATAGTGACCATATTCACTACTTTCAATTACTACATCTCCTCTTTTTATAATTTCAGGAGCATTAAATAATTTGAAATTATGTCCTTTAAATTTAACTCTACTTTGAGTGGATCTAATTAAATTATCTGAGAAGTCTCCTCTATTAAAGTGCATTTCTTCAAATAATATTTTTTGTTCAATTTCAGGTACTCCATCTACAAGTTGTAAATCGAAAGTTACCATATCTTTTCTCATAGAACCTAATTTCTTCATTTCATCTTCACTTGGATAGCAATTAGAAATTATAATATCATTTATATTTCCTAAGGCTATTAAATGCTTAGCTTGTACCTCAACTGGTAAATTTCTATGAAGTTCTAAAGTTGGTAAGCCATCTGTTACTGGCCATGGTCCAAAGGTATTTTCATTTTGGCTAGTTATAAAGGCTGCTGTTCTAAGTCCATATTTATTAAATCTTTCAGTACACTTCATAAAATGATCAAAATTTAATCCACTGTATCTATGTGGATAGAAATTATGACAAGCTATAAGATTATCTTTATTTGGCATATAATCTATTATTGTATCTATATAATTAGTATTGCTACTCATATTAATTTCAATTTTAAGACCGTATTCATTAAAAGTCATTAAGGCTTCTTCTGAACCTGTAAATCCTACATCTAATCTTAGTCCATCTGCTCCTATTTCTTTAAAGAAGCTTAAATCTTTATAACTAATGCCTAACTCATCAAAGACTCTAGGGCTTACATCTACTATAATTTCAAATCCTTTTTCTTTTGCATAATCATTTATCTTCTTAAATTTATTTTTTATATTTTCCTTTGTATCATCTACAGAAAGTAAACAAGAAAATATTCTGCTAAATCCATATTTACTTGCTGAGTCTATATAGTTATAAATTAATTCCTCACTTGTCTTTTCTGGATATATTGATATTCCTAACTTTCCCATTGAAATCACCTCATAATTTAAATTTAAAATTTCATCTATGTTGTATATTGTATACTAAAAATGCATATTAACGAAAAAACTCCTTTCGGAGTTTCTAAATTAATTTATTGGTGCAATTTAAAATTACACCAATAAATCTTTATTTTATATACACATTATTAGTTATTACTTCCAACTAAGCTTTCTTCTAAAGCTTCACCTTGTTCTTCTGCTAATAATTTATTATCATACATCTTAACAAATGGATAGTATATTACTATTGATATTAATATACAAACTATATTTAATACCGTTGCTCTCCAGTCTCCACCAGTAGCTAAGTAAGCTCCTATAGGTCCTGGTAATGTCCAAGGTGCTACTAATACAACCCTATCTACTAGACCTACAACTGTAACAAACCAAGCTAAAGTTCCTGTAACTAACGGAGTTATTATAAATGGTATAATTAATGTTGGATTTAATACGATTGGAGCACCAAATACTATTGGCTCATTAATATTAAATATTCCAGGTACTAAAGCAACTCTTCCGATTTGCTTACCATAAGTAGATTTAGCAAAGAATGTTAAAGCTATTACTAAACCTATAGTACATCCTGACCCACCAATGTATAAGAACCATTGATAGAAAGGTTCTGCAGCTATTGCTGTTAAAGGAGCTCCTGCTGCTGCTGCAACTGAGTTTTGCTCTAATAATATTAACCATACTGGTCTTGCAATAGATCCAACTACTGATGCACCGTGAATACCAAATGACCAGAAGAAGTCTTGTAGGATAGCTAATATCCAAACACTTGGTAAAGTATCACTTGCTTTTACAAGTGGTGCAACTATCTTTCCAATAAATCCATGCCAATCAAAGCCTACATAATAAGTTATTGAACCAATTATTAAAACTATAAGTGCAGCTGGTGTTAAAGCTTCAAAGCTTCTAGCAACTGATGCTGGAACTTGTTCAGGCATTGAAATCTTAAATCCACTCTTATTAGTAAATCTAAATATTTCAACTGCAAATATTGATACTATAATACCAACGAACATTCCGCCTCCACCCATGTTTGCCATAGGCATTTGGAAGCCTTGTGGTACACCTTGGTACCATTTTAATAAATCTGGATTTCCATTAATTATTTCCATAAGTTCAGGAGCTAAAGTACCTGCAGCCTTTGGAACTAAAGTTAATAGGAATGCTGCTGCTGATAATGTTCCTCCAGTAACGCCATCTAGTTTATAAGATCTAGCTAAGCTATATCCTATACCCCAACAAGCATACAATGTCATAATGTACATTGTCATTCTAAATGGTAATACTATAGTTGCAGCATTAGTCTTTAAGAACTTGTAAAGCCCCCAGCTTTCTGGTAGTGGTGGGTTTGCAAGTATTAAGAAAAATGATCCAACAATGATTAATGGTAAAGTAGCTATAATACCGTCACGCACAGCACGTAAATGACGTTGCTCTGCTAGTTTCGCCATAGGCGTAGATAATTTTTTGTCTAAGAAATCGGCAAAATTACCCATATTTTTTCCCCCTTATATTATATTTTTTATATAGAAACTTATATCAGCTTATTTGCTTTCCATAAGTTCTTTAACTTGTTTAAATAATTTTGGTCCACCTAATGGGCTATATGCTTGTGGTTGAATTAATGTACATGGTACATTAGCTTCATCAGCATAAGCTTTTAAATAATCATAACGATGTCTAATTTGTGGTGCTACCATAGCAGCATCATAACCAGCCTTAACTTCCTCTTCAAATTCTTGAGTACTTACGGCCTTAACTTCCATTTCTACCCCATTTTTTTGTGCTTCTTTCTTTAAAGCATTTACTGCTATAGCACTTGACATTCCTTGTGAACAAACAAATAAAATTTTCATAAATAATACCTCCATTTTTTTATTTTAATTATCAAACGTTTACTTAAGACTTATAGGAAGAAATTCAAATACTTCCATAAATAAGATATAATCCCAAATGATATTCCAAAAAATAAATAGCTTAACCAAAAGCCCTTACAAAGTCCTTTTTTACTTTCAATAAAATATCTTACAAAAACTAGTGTAAAACTAGTTATAAAAGTATTCCCAATCATTATGCCAAAATTAGTGCTTGCTCCAAAGTTTGTTAACAGCATTGGGAAAAAAATACTCCCAACTATTGCTCCTAATAAAATAATTATTGCACTTTTAAAACTAAAGGTTGGTATGTCATAGTCCGTTTTCTTTCCTTGTAACTGACTTACTGGAGAACCTTTTCTCATAAACTCCTATACCTCCTTCTATTTAATTTATTATCTTTCTGCTAACTTCTTATGAAGCTTAATTATATGTTCAATTAGTGTTTTTGCTTCAATTGCAGTCATTAAATGATCTTGGGCATGTACAAATAATACGGATACTTCTGTTTTTTCTCCTCTTGCTTCTGCTTGTATTATTCCAGTTTGTATTTTATGAGCTTCCTTTAAACATTCATCAGCTTCCTTTAATAGTTCTTCTGATTTTTTAAAGTCACCCTTTTCGGCAGCTTCTAATGCTTCATAAGCTAGTCCCTTTGCTGTACCACCTTGACTTATTATTTCAAATATTATTACTTCCATATTATCTTCCATAATTGCTCCTCCTGATCCGTTTATAAATTTCATTTTGGATACTCTTTATATTATATTATACACCTTTATATTTTTATTTCAATATTTTTCGAAATTTTTGAAACAAAATTTTATATTATTTCTTCTGTTAATAATATTTTATAATTCAACTTCTTAATTTTTATTTTGGTATACAATTCTATTACTATTAAAAAATAAATTTATAACTATATTTATATATTGTAATAAATCTTTAGTTCCTTAAATTTGCTTAAATTAAGTTTTCCTTCTATACTCTTGTCTCTTGTACAAAGTTTTATTAAATCATTTACCCCTTCATACACCCCCTTATACACGCTTTCTATTACTAGGTTAGTTCCTTCAAATACTAAGTCTTCATCTTTAAGTTTCTTCCCTTTATTAATTTTACTCATTCCCAAAACATATTTACTCTTAGGGTTTTCTAGTCTTTTCTCATCCTGATTTAATTCATATTCATTTATATCTCTACCTTTTTTATATAAATAATATTCTAAATTTGAATATCCATTTAACTCACCTAAAGAAATTGCTTTTAAATAATACTCTATAGCTTTTTCTTCATTTTCAATTAAACCTTCTTCACATAATTCTCCTAAGATAACATATGCCTTTCCTTCATCTAATTTAAGAAGCTCATTTATATATTTATTGCCTTCATCCTTGGATGCCTCTACTCCTATGCCTTTATAATAATAGGATATTAGCTTTAGATTACCTTCAACTATATCTATTTTTCTTAAAAACATTGCCCCTTCAAAAGCCTTTAAATGATCCTCCTTACCTCCAATACCTTTTTCATATATTTCAATAAGTGATAAGATTCCTATTACGCTTACTTTTTCTACTGCCTTTTCATACCACTTAATTGCTTCTTCTATATCTCTAGCTAAGAATATTCCATGCTTGTACATATTTGCTATACAATTAATAGCTTCATTACATTTATGCTCTGCTGCATCTAGGAAATTGATAAATGCCATTTCATTATTTTTCTCCATTCCAATTCCATAAAGATTTAGTAATCCATAATAATATGTTCCAATAGCTAAGCCACTATCTATAATTTTATTTACATATGCTAAAATTTCCGTTTCATTTACTTCTTTCTTCTCTAAAAAATTCTTTATACCTTCTCTAGCTAAAATACTAGCTGCTTGAGAAGAACCTTTCCTATATGCTTCTATTAAATACTTTTCTCCTTTTTCTCTATCCTTATCTAAAAGTGCTATACCTAAAATAAATAAGCTATTAGCATTACCAGACTTTACACCCTTTTTAATATACTCTAATCCCTTTTCTCTATCTTCCTTAATCCCTTCCCCATTTAAATACATAACACCTAATCTTTGAGTGCAATTAATATCCCCACATTCATCACCTTCATTATAATTTAATAAAGCTTCTTCTACTTTACCTTCCTCTTCATATAATTGACCAAGTTTATAAAAAAGACTTATATTACACTTATCTATACTTTCTTTATAAAGTGAAAATGCCTTGTCCCTATCTTCCTTTACGTATAAGCCCCAATAATACATATCTCCAAGACTTTCTAAGCAGTTCATCTCCTTCTTATTTGCTCCCTTAGATAAATAAAAGAAGGCCTTCTTATAGTTTGCATCTATAATACTATTACCTTCTAAATATGATTGTCCTAAAATATAATAAGCATCTTCAAAATCATTATCAGCTGCTTCCTCTAACCAATAGTATGCTTTAATATTATCCTTCTCACAGCCCTCTCCATTTTTATATAAATAAGATAAAGCATATTGAGCTGGAGCAAATCCCTTTTCAGCTGCTTCCTTGTACCACTTAAATGCATACTCTAAATTTTGTTTAACTTCTTCACCTTCATAATAAATAAAGCCTAAAGAGTATTGAGAATAGACGTTTCCTTTTAAAGCAGCTTTCTTATACCAATACAATGCTTTATTAATATCCTTTTCCCCACCATATCCCTTTTCATAAAATAACCCTAAGTAGCTTTCTGCATGTTCATTTCCTTCCTTAGCTGCCTTTTCAAAATATTCTTTAGCCTTGTAATAATCCTTATCTACATTTTTACCTAAATAATATAATTCCCCAGAAAGTAAGTTTTCTTCTGAAGATGTATCTTCCCTTTCTGTATCATCTCCGTCAAAGTCTCCTAAGCCATCTATTTCAAAAGAATTTAATGAGTTATCCTCATCCTTATCTCTTTCAAGCTTTAAATTAATATATTTATTAAATACCTCCTGCTCTTCTTCACTTAGCTTATTTATAAATAATGAATAATCTTCTTCACCAGACTTTATAACTAGCCATACACAAAGGTCATAAATAAAATTTTCATTATGCAAATACTCCTCATAATACTCCTCTATCTCATCACTTGACATATTTGGAGTTTCCCTTAAATAATTAAATTCATCTAAGTAGTCCATAATATTTTTCTTTAATTCATAATCAAGTACATTCTTTTTATATAATAAATCTATATTTTCCCCTATGGTGTTTTCTGTATTATAGAAAATATTATTTTTTAAATGTGCTGTAATAATTACTTCCTTTATTAATTTTATTAACATTGAATTAACTACTCTAGCATCTTTCTCCTTCCATATCTTATTTAAAAGGTAGTATATGTCTCTAAACTCTAATAATAAAAAATCGAATTTGTATTTCATCTTTTAATGTACACCCCTCTTTACTTTCTTATTATTATTTTATTTACTCATCTAGTTTATAGAACAAAATATTTAAATGAAGAATGTAAAATGTAGAATTAATGAGTAAATTCCTCCAAAGTCGGAATTTAATGAATTAAAGAATGAAGCTTCTCTTTTGCTTACGCAAAATCGAAATGAAAGAATGAAAGAATTAAAGTTTAATGCATAATGCGTAATGCACAATGCATAATTAAAGTGTAAATTCCTCCAAAGTCGGAATTTAGAAAT